>DATLVW010000459.1:0-7251 GCA_035577085.1 Thermoanaerobaculia bacterium | reverse complement strand
CTTCTCGGATTTCTCGATACTCCTTCAAACACCCGGGAGGCCGTGCAACAGTCGCTTGGTGACGAAGGCTTCGCCCGTCTTCGCACCACGATCGAGTCATGGCGTCCCGACACCGGCACGCCGGGCATGGTCAGGTCAGGTACAGGAGACGTCTGACCGATGATGCTCGGCAAGCACTACGAAGTCATCGAGGTGCTCTCCGGCGGGATGGGCGAGGTCTTCATCTGTGAATTCATCGGCGACGACGACGATCCCGGACCGCGAGCACGCATGGCGCTGAAGACGTTCCAGCAACGGTTTTTCTTCGACAACGCGGTTCGCAATGCATTTGTCCGCGAGGCATCAGTGTGGCTGCGTCTGACCGGCCTGCCCTTCATCCTGCCGGCATTGGGCATCGAACAGATCGACCGCCGGCCATTCATTCGCATGCCCGCGGTGGACTCACGGAATGGCGTGCGTACGCTGGCGGATCTGGTCGCCCGAGGCGATCTTCCTCCGCTCGACGCCCTACATTTTGCGTTTCAGATCGCGCTGGGGATGCGGCAGGCCGTCGAGCGCGTCCGTGATCTCGTGCATGGTGACCTCAAACCGGCGAACGTACTGATGATGGGCGGAAAGGCGTTCGTCTCCGACTTCGGGCTGGCCACGGCCGCCGCGCTCGGCCGCGCCGACACTCGCCTGGTCGGAACGCCGGCATATCGCGCGCCGGAGCTGGCCGCCGAAGGCGCCGCTCCCACATCCGCCAGTGATGTCTACGCCTTCGGAGCATCACTCGCGGAAATGATGGCCAACGTCCTCCCCGGCGAGACCATTGGTGCGGCCGGACTGGAGTTGGCGCGGCGCTGCATGGACGCCGTTCCGCTGAAGCGGCCTTCCGGTTTCGCCGAAATCCTCCAGCATCTCTCCGGTCTCCTCCACGAACACGATCCGGCCGGATTGATCATGCGCATGGCCGACGCTATCCAGTACCGCGAGCTCTTTCACCAGCCTGAGAGTGCGAGCCTGCACGTCGAGCGCGTGGGCAGCCTGATCGAGCTCGGTGAAACGAGGCAGGCGATCGAGGAGCTCGACGCCATCCCGCGCGAGAAGTACACGCCGGAGCTGTGGTTGCGGCGCGCCATGGCCCTTTCGCTCGAGAACAGGCCAGAGGACGCGATTGAGGCGCTCGGGCCGGCACTCGAGAACGAGGCGCAGTTGGAGCCGCAGTCGCGTGTGCTGGCGCACAGCGAATACGCCCTCTGTTTGAAACGCCTTGGGCGGCTTGATGAGGCTGAGCGCATCTACAGGGACTTGCTGCCGGAAGTCGACGACGAGCATCTGTCGATCGTGGTCATCAATCTGGCAACTGTTTACCTCCAGCAGCGCAAGGCGGAGGAGGCGGTGCGGCTGCTCGAGCCATTCACGAAGAAGCAGCCCAACTTCGCGCAGGGGTGGGCCAACCTCGGCCGTGCCTACATGGATACCGGCCGCTACGAGGATGCCGAGAATGCCCTAGGACGTGCGCTGCAACGCGATCCTAGCGCCGGCGTTGTTCGCGTCTGGCTCGCAGAGCTATACATGGAACACCTCCGCAGGGTCCCCGAGGCATGGGCCGCTCTCGATGCCGCGTTCGACGCAGGATATGAGTCTCGGGAATGGCTGGTGCGCTTTCTCGCTTGCTCACTTCTCCTTGAGCGGAAGGACACGCTCGCCAATCTAAAGCACGCAATCGACAACAACTTCGAGAAAGAGCTCGCCGACTCGATGGTACGTGATGCCATCGAAATGGCAAAGCGCATCGCCGGAGGAGGAGACGACGACGATCCGGCGCCGGCGGCTTCCGAAGTCGTTCCGGAGAGGCCACCGGAACCGGAAGACTACACGATGGCTGAGCCGGTCAGCGAGCCGCTGCCGGCGAGCGAGCCGAACGCCCGATCCGACCGTCGTTCCAGCACGCCGTTCATCAACTTTCGGTACTACGCGACGGGCGACTTCACCATTGACTTTTACGAAGATCCCCACAATCCGAACTTCCTCGACGCCTTCAAACGTGAGTGGCGCCGCGCGTTGCGTGATCCGGGAATGCAGCTCCAGGGTGCGTCGCTACGCGGTTCGCCGTTCTATTTCACGCGATGCCCCGTCTGCGGCGTGTACGTCATCACCAATCGCGAGATAGGATACAAGCTCGATTGCCGTATGTGCGACACGCGCTGGTTCACGTCGGCGCTCGACGACCCATCGCTCAGCGAGCTCACGCAACATGTGACGGAGCTCACCGGGATTGTCGACGCCGAGAAGAGCCTCGGCGGGATTGATGCTCTGCTCCTTCAAGCGAAACGTGCAGAAGAACAGGCCAGGGCAGACGAAATCTGCCGCGAGGCCGGCATGACCTTGTCGCCGCCCGACCAGTACCTGACCGTTGCCGTTCTGAGACAGGCAGTGGACCATGGCGTGTGCGACTTGCGCCTGCCCTGGAGTGTGTGGACGATGCCTGCGGAGGGACGGTCATGGGCTCGCGACGCCACACCGCCCGATGTCGGACGTGTCGTACGTAAACTGCAGGAGGCACTACCCGGTATTCGTTCGCTGTCGACGACGATTCCGGCGGAAAGCGTCGAAGCACTGAGCGGCAGCGTGGCCGAAGCATCGGCGCGTGACGAGCAGCAGATCCGCGAAAAGCTCCGCCGGAATGACGCGAGCGCGGAAGAGATGCGGCGGCTTGCCTCGATTCTGGCGCAACGCGGGGACCAGCTCGGCGAAGCTGAGACGATCGCCCGCGCGGCGCTTGCCGCCGACGATACGTCCGCCGACGGATGGCAAGTCCTGGGCTGGATCTTCGTGCGGGCGGGCAAGTTTGGAGCGGCCCGCGCGCTGCTTGAGCGGGCGCTCGCGCTCGACCCGACGCGCGTGCTCAACTGGAGGATGCTCGCCGTGTGCTGCGAGAAGACAGGGGATTTGCAGGGGGCCGCGGAAGCGAACCTGCGCGCCACGGCGATCACGGGCGATTCTCAGCCGTTGTTTCCCTCTGAGTAGGCGCGATATCCCGCGATCACCTCGCCGTCGGCGAGACCGCTGCCGGAATGCGGACCTTCAACTGCAGATCCATCGTGATCGAGTTAGTGCGCGTCCTCGTCCCGGCCGTTGTGTCGTCGAGCTTCATCATTTCGCATTGTATGAACCAGATCTACTGGCAATCTGAAAGTCGGTGCGTTTCTTGCCAACTGCTGGAGCGAAGCCAGACTTTCGAGGTCACCTTGCGAGGAGCGCCCTCGATCCCACAGACAAATAGTGGCGCCTCACCAGACCTGCGCGCGCGATTCCGAGCGGCCGGGAAGTTGAACGGAAGAGAGGCACGCGTTCCGCATCGCGCGCGCTGTCTGGGACAGATTTATCCGACGAGGCGCCCGGTTTCGTTCGAGGCCGACAATGACCTGGCATGCGGCGAAGTTTCTGGCTTTCAACTCCGCGCTCCTGATCGCGGCGGCGTTCGCGTTTTTCCTGTTCGCAGCGGCGCCGCATCGAGGGGAGACATGGTTGCGACAATGGGGCAGCCGCTTCCGCCAGCACCCCGTTTTCGGAGCCTTCGTTCGAAAACACTTCATCAGCCACGAACGATCTCTCGTACGTCTTTCGATCGGGATTGTGGTCGTCGCCGCATCCGGCTATGAATTTGTCCACATCCTCCAGGGCGTGCTGACGGACTCCAAGCTGACCGCAGCCGACGTTCGACTGCACAACACGCTGCGGCTTTTCCACTCCGAGGCATTGCACCGCTCCTACTCGGCGGTGACACGGCTCGCGAACGCCTGGTTTCTTGTTCCTCTTTCGATCGCACTGGCGGGACTGATGTACGCCGCCCGACGGCGCCGCGACGCCTTGGTTCTGGTCGCTGCGACCTTCCTTCCGACCATCTTTGCTGTGGTGCTGAAGTACCTCGTGAATCGCCCGCGACCGATCGAGGCCCGTCCCTTCGTCTCCGGGCCGAGCTTTCCATCCGGACACACATTGATGGCGACGGTGGTCTATGGATTCATCGCATACGTCATCCTCGCGGATGCTCCGAAGCGCCGGCTGGCATTCGTGGCCGTGCTGGCTCTCCTGACCTTCATCGTCCTCGTACCGCTCTCGCGCGTGTATCTCGGAGTGCACTGGCCGTATGACACGTTGGCCAGTCTGGCGCTTGGTGTGGCGCTGCTGGCCGTGCTCATCGAGGCGATGAAAAGCGAGCGGTTGGCGCGGCTGCAACACGACAGCCCGCCGTGGTTCGCGAAGAGCGTGGCTGTCTTCGCCGGACTCACTATCATCGCGGCTGGCTTCTACGCGACGGCCAGCGTCGAAAAAGAGGTGCGGCCCCTTTCACCGCAGCCCGTGGGAGTGGTGTCGATCGATCTTCTGCGACAGAACTTCCCTCCCGCGCTGAAACGGACCTCGGAAGACCTGGTCGGGGGTCCCATGGAGCCCGCCGCATTCGTGTTTGATGGGGATGCCGCGGCCCTTGTCCGCAGCTTTCAGCGAGCCGGGTGGTCTCTCGCCGATTCACCATCCGCTACCGGACTTCTGCACGAGCTGCTCTGCGTGATTCGTGATGCTCCCGATCCGCGCGGCCCCGCGACACCGTCCTATTACGATGGCCAGCCGCAGGATCTGACGTTTGAGCGGCCCGCCACGGCGACCGGATCGATCCGCCACCGTCATCACATCCGCGTGTGGCGGGAACCTCTCAATATTCTGCCGGCTGTGCCTTTGTGGGTTGCGACCTGCAGCTACGACGAAGGAGTGAAGCTCGTTCCGAAGCCCTACCTTCTCACGCACCGCATCGACCCGCGCGTCGACGAAGAGCGGGAGTTGATCGCTTCCGAGCTTCGCAACGCCGGCGTGCAGGATGTCGTGTTAGTCATCGTGACGGGACCGCGCCATGGTACGAACGCCGGAGGCGATGCGTTCATCACCGACGGACGAGCGCACGTGATGATCTTCCCGTGAGTGGCCGAAGCATCAACGTCGCGGCAATCGCCGTGATCGGGAGCACCACGGCGGAGCTTCCCACTTGCGAGAAACCGCGAACGACGCGTTCCGCTTCGGCCGAACGCCTGGCTTTGATCCAGGCGTGGACGTGATGATCGATCTTCTCGGGAAACATCACTTCTTGCGCGAATCCTCTTCGTTCTCGTTCTTCCGGTGCTGTTTCTCTGCTCCGATCGCAGCGCCCACTACAGCGCCCTTCTTGCCGCCGAGCATACCGCCGGCGACGGCGCCGATTGCTGCGCCCTTGGCCTTGCTGTGATGTTCGCTTCCTGTTTCACTCACTTCGCCTTTCGTTCTGTCAGACATGGCTTTCCTCCCGATGCGGATCCCTCCGCGTGCACCTGCCTGGAGAGCAACCTAAATGCCTACGCTTCCTCACCGGCCCCTCGGTGAACCTTGCCGGCCTCGGCGCGTACCGCGTGTTGCCGTCGAAGAGATGGAACGCGGTGGTTGATGAGGAAACCTGGTTCACAAGTTGAATGGCGGGCATGATCCGCGATGCTGGCAGCACCGTGGGGAAGGAGAACGAATGAGCCTGGTCGCACTCGTCACTGGATCGAGCCGGGGAATTGGATTCGAGGTCGCGCGGCAGCTTGCGGTGCGTGATTTCACCGTGATCGTGACCAGCAGATCCGAGCGGGCAGCGGCGGCAGCGGCGAAAAAGATCGGCGGGTCTGCAGTTGGCCACATTCTCGATATGTCGGACCCGGCGTCGATCAACGGCATCGCGGACTGGATCACGCGCGAGGTCGGACACCTCGATGTCCTCGTCAACAACGCGGCGATCCTGCTCGATGAGAGCGAAACCATCCTCGCAACGCCGGCGGAGACGTTCGAGACCACCATGCGCACCAACGCCCTCGGGCCGCTGCTCATGACGCAGGCATCCGCTCCCCTGCTTCGCCGCAGCACGGCCGCGCGCGTCGTAAACGTTTCCTCCGGCGCGGGGCAGATCTCGTCAATGACTTCGTATGCGCCGTCGTACTCAATCTCGAAGACGGCATTGAACGCCATCACGGTGATGCTCGCTTCCGCCCTTCCCTTCGCACGTGTGAACTGCGCCGATCCGGGTTGGGTGCGCACGGATATGGGAGGCCCGAACGCCACGCGCAGCGTCGAGGAAGGGGCCGATACGATCGTCTGGCTGGCCACGCTGCCAGCGAGCGGTCCCAGCGGCGGTTTCTTTCACGACCGAAAACGAATCGACTGGTAACCCGGGATTTACTGTTACCGCGGAACGTAATGACGCGAAAGCTCTGCCTTCGTCAGAGTGACAGGAGATAGAAAAGAGAGGCGTCGCGCCTCTCTTTTCTAATCATGACGAACGAACTGTCTTAGGGGCGATCGCGATTTTCGTCGCGAAGCCCAGAGCCTGCCGTGCCCGCGTAACGATACTCGTAGGCGCGGCGGATATCGCTGCGGTCACGGTCGTAGTCCGTGCCGTAGTCCTTCCGCAATTGCGTATCGAGGTCATCGTTCCACGTCGGATACTCCTTCTTGTAATGGCTCTGTGCCGCGTAGCCGAAACGGAACGCCTGCTCGTGGTTCTCGAACGCGTCGTCCGCGCCGATAGCCTGCTTCACCGTGTCGCCCGCATCCTGGTTGAGCTCGCGCGCGGTGTTCGATCCGAAGTCGTGTCTGGTCTGCTCCCAATCATTGCCAAACGCGGCCTTGACGCGCTGCCAACCGTTGTCCTGCTCTTCCGTATACCAACCTGGACGGTTCATTGATTTCTCCTTATTCATTGTTGTCGCTACAGCAGAACGAAAGAGCAAGGGGCGCGCCACGAGTGTGCTGTTCTTCCGCCGGGCCGCAACGTGGGCATCGCCTGCTCCCGCCGTAGCATCTCGCCGGCGTTTCGTGTTTTCAGTCGCTCGCAAAGACATCGAGCCCACCGGCCTTCTTCGACAAAAAAGTGATCACCGACGACCTCGATCGCACCACGACGCGGCGCTCTTGACAATCCAAAAGAGAGTGGGCATCCTTCTTTAGATCAGTAAACTAAGAGAGACATCCAACCAGGAGGAGGACGAACTATGGCTACGATCCGCACGCAGGCACTCACGATCGAGAGACTCCGCCAGATCCTTGACCCGGGACGGGTCTTCTACCGCGTGGCCGTCGACGACGTCCTCAAGCGCGGCGATCTCGTCGAGATCCAGACTCTGATCAAGGGCGCGCGCGACGCCAAAGCCAAGTTTGGCGACTTCGACGGCCTTATCAAGACGCTCGAGGCGGCCGCCGAGA
>DATLVW010000458.1:0-3517 GCA_035577085.1 Thermoanaerobaculia bacterium | reverse complement strand
CCACTCCCCACACCCCACTCCCCACTCCCCCACCCCCAAATCCCGTAGAATGAGCGGAATGAGAGCGGGGAACATCGAGCGGGTGAAGCGGCAGGCGTTGCGCGAGGCGGTAGCGGAGAATCTCGATACGATTCGCGGCCTCCCACCCCGCCGTCTGCGACCGGGCTACAGGACGTTCCGCATTTTCCTGCGCCGCGCGCCGCTGCTCATCATTCCGTTGATGCTCGCCGGCTTCGCCTACCTCACCAGCACCAGCGTCCCCGCCGCGGCAACGGTAAAGGTCGCAGCGCGATCACTCCCGTCGCAACCGGTGCAGCGCGCGTCGGTCCTCACTCCGGCGCCGGCGTTGTTGACGGATTCGCTGGAGACCGTGAGCGCTTCGGCATTTCCGCTATCCGTCCGCCGCGTCGTTCTCGACGCCGGTCATGGCGGCACCGATCCGGGTGCATCGTCCATATCGAACGTCAGCGAGAAGGACATCACCCTCGACATCGAACAACGCCTCGGTACGATGTTGCGCAAGAACGGATTCGAGGTCGTTTCCACGCGTGGCGATGACCGGCTGATTCCGCTCCGCGAGCGAGCTCACCTCGCCAACAGCTCCAAGTCCGACATCTTCGTCTCCATTCACGTCAACTCCATCCCCCAGGGCACAAACCACGGCGTCGAGACCTACTACCTCGGCCCGACCAACGATCCTTCGCTCACGCAACTCGCCGCAAAAGAGAACCTGACATCCGGATACGCGCTGGCCGATCTGCGCAAGCTGCTCGACCGCGTGTACGCCGATGTGCGCCGCGACGAATCGCAGCGCCTCGCCAGCGTCGTGCAGCACCAGCTATTCAGCGGCCTGCGCGGCGTCGATCCCGGCCTCGAGAACTGGGGCGTCAAGCGCGCGCCGTTCATCGTGCTCGTCGCCACCGACATGCCGGCCATCCTCGCCGAGGTGGGTTGTCTTTCGAATGAGCGCGAGGCGGAAATGTTGCGCAGCAGCGCCTACCGCGAGCAGATTGCGCAGGCTCTCTTCCACGGAATCAATGCATACGCCCGCGCGAACGACGCGCCGCAGAGGAAAGGAACCTAATGTCCAACGAATCCGAGATCCTCCACGTCGGGATTGACCTCGGCACCTCCCGCAGCGCGATCTCCGCATCGAACGGCGAACGCTTCGTCGTCGACAGTTTCGTCGGCTGGCCCGCCGACATGGTGGCCCGCAAAGTCCTCAAACGCGACGTCCTCATCGGCCACGAAGCGGTTGCCAATCGGACGATGCTCGATCTTCACCGTCCCCTCGAGCGCGGCTTGTTGAAGGAAGGCTCGGACAAGGACGTCGAGGCCGTGCGCGAGCTGCTCAAGCATCTGCTGCGTCTCGTCGGCGTCAGTTCGAACGGCAAGATCGACAGCTCGAATGTGCGCGCGGTCGTCGGCGTTCCTGCCGCGTCGTTGCGCACGAACAAGCAGTACCTGCGCAACTCGATGAAGGGCATCGTCGACAGTCTGATGATCGTCAGCGAGCCGTTCGCGGTCGCGTATGGATTGAACGCGCTGCTGCACACGATGATCATCGACATCGGCGCCGGCACGACCGACTTCTGCGTGATGAAGGGCCGATACCCGGGAGAAGAAGATCAGCGCACGCTGACGAACGCCGGCGATTCGCTCGACACGCAACTGCTCAAGCTGATCGAAGAGCGCTATCCGCAAGCGAACGTAACGATCTTCATGGTGCGCGAGTGGAAGGAAAAACACAGCTTCGTCGGTGAAGCGCCGTCGCGCGTGCTGGTCACTGCGCCGGTCAAGGGCGTTCCGACGGAGCTCGACATCACGAACGAGATGAAAGCGGCGTGCGAGACGCTCGTCCCGCCGACGATCGAAACGATGCTCGATCTTCTCTCGCGCGTCGAGCCGGAGTTCCAGGAGCGCGTGCGCAACAACGTAATCCTCTCCGGCGGCGGCGGCCTGATTCGCAATCTCTCCACGACGCTCGAAGCCGCGCTCAAACAGGTCGGCGGCGGCAAAGTGACGCACATGAAGGATCCCGTCTTCGTCGGCTCCGACGGCGGCCTGGCGCTGGCCCTCGACGCCCCCGACGAGGATTGGGAAAAGCTGACGGCGTAGTGACCGACTGGCGAGAAGTTCCGGTCTTCGGGAACGCGCCGAAGGAAACATCCGCCAAGGTCCGGCCAAGCGCGTATGCGCTGATCGAGAACGATCGCGGACAATTCGCAATCGTTCGCACGAAGGAAGGAACCTATCTCCCCGGCGGCGGTATCGACGCGGGCGAGACGCCGGGCGAAGCCGTCATTCGGGAAACGCTGGAAGAGTGCGGCCTTTCCGTGCGCATTGGCTCCCTGATCGCGGAGGCAGTGCAGTTCGCCTGGTCGGAAGCAGAGGAAACGTACTTCGAAAAGCGCTCCACGTTCGTCGACGCCGAGGTGCTCGGACCCGACACCTCGCGGCTGGAAGCGGATCACGAAGTGCTGTGGGTCGACGCCGAAACCGCATGCACGATGCTGACGCATGAGAGCCACGCCTGGGCGGTGAGGAGACGGACCGGCTAATTGACTTTCAGCCAGGTGGCGAGGATAATTGTGCCAGTTGACATATGGCAACCTCGACGACGCATCGCCAGTCTGGTCCGAAACCATCGAAGGATCTGGCTCACTTCACGAGCCTCATGAATGAAGGTGCTCGAGCACACATCCATGTTGTGCTCCTGGGCGTCAAGGCATCCGACTGGACAGAGTTGATGCGAATCGCCGCTCGTGGCTTGACGTACGACGCACTGGAGCACTTTCAGCGCAACACCGGCATCGCCTACGAGAGACTGCTCGCGTGGATACAGATCTCGCCACGTACGATGGCGCGACGAAAACAGCAGAGACGTTTCTTGCCAGGGGAGTCTGACCGCCTGTTACGCGCCTCACGCGTATTCGGAAAGGCGTTGGAGTTGTTTGAGGGGGATCGCGACGCCGCATCCGAGTGGATGCTCACCCCGCAACCAGCACTTGGCGGCGAAACACCGATCGACGTTGCACAGACTGAGCTTGGCTCGCGCGAGATCGAGAATCTCATCGGCCGCATTGAGCACGGCGTCTATTCGTGAGCACGGTCCGAACGTGGCGCCTCGTAAAGTCACGATTCGTCGAGCATGCATTTGATGGCGAAGGAAGCCGGCTCTACGGGGGCCGCTGGAGCTCGCCGGGGGTCCCTGTCGTCTACACATCAGCAACCGCGTCGCTGGCAGTGCTCGAGATTTTCGCGAACGTCCAGCACCAAGACCTTCTCGCGAGCTTCGAGCTTCTTTCGTGTGCGTTCGAAGACGCGCTCGTATCCAGCGTCGAACCGTCCGAGTTGCCAACGAACTGGCGACAATCACCAGCCCCCGCGCGGCTTCAGGAGATTGGCGACGAATGGCTGCGCACCGCCAGGTCGGTCGTGTTGCAGGTGCCGAGCAGCATCATCGAACACGAAAGCAACTACCTGCTGAACCCGCTGCATCCCGACTTCAAACGTG
>DATLVW010000457.1:0-2692 GCA_035577085.1 Thermoanaerobaculia bacterium | reverse complement strand
ACAGCAGAACGTTGCAACTAAGGCCCGGGCAGCTGGGAATTCCTATGAAACTGACATGGCACGGCCTTTCCGCATTTCGCATCGAGGCGGGCGAGGCCAAGATTTTGATCGATCCGTTTCTCTCCGGTAACCCGTCCAGGGACATCGGATAGAGCGGCTACCTTACAGGCAAGAACTCGACACAGAGAGGCGACCGATGAAGGCGATAGTAGCGACGAATCAGGCCGCGGGAACGGCCGGGATGAAGTTGATGGAGCGGCCCGAGCCGCAGGCGGCGATAAACGACGTCGTTGTTCAGATTCATGCGTCGGGATTCACCGGGGATGAGCTGACGTGGCCCTCGACCTGGATCGATCGCGCCGGCCGTGACCGGACGCCTTCAATCCCAGGACACGAACTGGCCGGAGTGGTCACCGCTCTCGGCTATGGCACGACGGGGCTGTCGATTGGGCAGCGGGTGTTCGGCCTCACCGACTGGTATCGCGACGGTACGCTGGCGGAGTATGTGGCCGTCGAGGCACGCAACCTCACACCGCTGCCAGGCGACGTTGACTTCACGGTGGGCGCGGCCCTCGTGATGCCGGGCCTGACCGCGTGGCAGGGGCTGTTCGAGCACGGCCGCCTTCACGCGGGGCAGAGAGTCCTCGTGCACGGTGCGGCCGGCGTAGTCGGTTCGATGGCGAGCCAGCTCGCACGTGAGGCCGGCGCGTACGTCATCGGCACCGGGCGCGCTGCCGCCCGTCAGACGGCTCTCGACTTCGGCGCACAGGAGTTCGTCGACCTCGATACCGACGCCCTGGAAGACATCGGCGAGGTCGATCTGGTTTTCGATGTCCTCGGCGGCGACATCGCGAAGCGCTCTGCAGGCGTGATTCGCGCCGGAGGAACGCTGGTGACCGTCACGGGCCCGACTGAGGCGCGGCCCTCTGGCGGCCGGGCTATCGACTTCGTCGTTGAACCCGATCGCGCCCAATTGAGTGAGCTCGTCCAGCGGGTCCGCGTTGGTCGGCTGCGGACAAACATCGGCGAAGTGGCTGCCCTCGACGATGCGGTTGCCGCCTTCAACCGGACCGAGCGGATCAAGGGAAAGACAATCATCCGCGTTCATCCGGCTCGGGGATTGCCTAAGTCAATTCAGGAAACACGCAACGCTGCATCCGCCTAACCTTGACACTCCGTTCAGACGGCTCTGCTTGTACGCTTACCTTTTTCTGACAATGTTCTCCTTCTCCGAGGCACGCCGGAACAGGTCAGGCGCCTTGATGCGCTCACAGGTGCGCTTGAAATCCTTGGCAGGCCCTCTCCACCGCAACTCGTCAATTGACCTGAACACCGGGACATCGACTCGAAGTGTTGCGAGAGTGCGAAACAGTAGTGCATCGTCCCAGCCAGCGAAAAGCGCCTCAGCAAGGGGACGCGCTCTCCGCAACGTCGGATCCCACTGATGCCAGTCTTTCGGAATGTCTTCCAGATGTGGACATCGCGAGAAAACCGCCGCTGCTGCTTTGGCCCCCCATCCCACAATACCCGGATAGCCGTCTGCAGTGTCGCCTACCACAGCCAGATAGTCCGGAATCGACGACGGTTTGATCCCGAACTTTGCGATCACGCCAGCCTCGTCACGGACACTCTCGCGCCGGCGGTCAAGTTGTACGACTCGCGACCCCACGACGCATTGGCTGAGGTCCTTATCGGGCGTGCAGATGATAATCCGCCCGACGCGCTTATCCTTAGCTGCTTTCGCTGCAGCTGAAGCAAGCGCATCGTCGGCCTCGAATTTGACCATTGGCCACACCAGCACTCCCATCGATTGCAGCGCCTTTTCAAGAATTGGAAATTGCGAGAGCAGTTCCGGATCCACACCTTCGCCAGTCTTATAGTCCCGATAAAGATCATTGCGAAACGACTCGATCACATGGTCGGTTGCGACGCCGACGTGAGTCGCTCCGCCCTCAATCATCGTGAGAATCGATCCAAGCACGCCGCGGACTGCACCAATCTCCTGGCCGGAGGCGTTTTTGGACGACGGTACGGCGTAGAAGTAGCGAAATAGTTCGTACGTCCCGTCAATGAGATAGATATCCATGAACTCGACTCAGCTGGCGATGCCGCCCCGAGGCTGTTTCACACCTCTGCGCCCAGTTGCTCCTTAACGACATCGCGAGGATTCTTGTCTTCGCGCAGTCCGACAAACTTCGAATGACGCAATCGGTTTCCCTCGGTCCATTCTAGGAATTCGATCTGAGCGATGGCTTCTGGCTTCAACCACACCGCCTTCTTCATCTTCTCGGCGTTGAGTTCCTCCCCAAATCGTGACCGTCTCGTCTCCGGCAAATTTACGAATGGGCAGGTCAGCGTCACAAGATGCTTCAATTTCGAAAACACTTGTCGCCGCGAAGCCGGGACAAATCCATTCCGAGTTCTTGCCACATACATTAGCTTGTCTCCGTCGTAGTAGCCGACGATCAGTGAGTCAATGCCATGCGTTCCGGGAAAATAGCCACCGATGACGAACTCTTGCCCTTTATTCACCCGATACTTGATCCAGGCGCCGCTGCGCTTTCCCGGTTGGTACAGACTATCCTTTCGTTTCCCGATAATCCCTTCAAGCCGTTGCTCGCGCACCGCAGACAGCAGGTCCTTTGGCGCTGCCTCGAAATAATCGGCAATCCTTATTCTATTGTCGCGGATC
>DATLVW010000456.1:0-5559 GCA_035577085.1 Thermoanaerobaculia bacterium | reverse complement strand
GATGTACGTAGTGTGCGTGCAGGTATCCCTCATGACCCGGATCTCGACCTTCTTCCTCGGCTGTTCTCTCTTCGCCACAACCATGTTCGCGGACTCAGCGAAGGTCGACATGCAAGCGTACGCGGCGAACCCTCTGCAGGTGTCGATGGCCGTCGTGAATCACGGTCCGGATGTAGCACGAAACAGCTTCCTCACGATCGACTTTCCGCCGGAGCTGGTTCTCGATCGCGTCGTCAGCGTGTATGGCCCTTGCGACTATACCCAACGCCCTGTCCGCTGCTCGCTCGGCGACATTCCCGTCTTCGCTCCTGAGACGAATACGTTTGCGTACTACCTGGAGGCGAACTTCAAGGGGCCGTTCGTGGACGCCAGCTACAAAGTGACATTCACGATTTCTTCCGATACGCCAGACCCTACACCTTCCACGAATTCGGCGTCCGTCATGCTCACAACGAAGCTTGAGGCGGATCTCGGTGTTCTGATCGACCGTTCGCCCCGCTTCGAACGCATCGATCCCGGACAGAACGCGGAGTTCTGGACGTACGTTGGCAACAATGTTCGCGGCAATAAACCACCGAACGTGCGCATCGACTACGCGGTCACGAACGGCGTGATCGAGAAGATCGACGCACCTTCTCCAGTCTCGTGCTCGATCGCTGGCGCCACCGCTGTATGTACGATCTCGCCTCTTGTGGAGAATCCGAACACGATCACGGTCACGGTGAAAACGACAGCAGACCGGCTGGCAGGAAAGGCCACCCTGTCGATGCGCGCCGCGGGCGACGTACCGGACAAGACGCCGGCCAACGACCAGACGGAGAACACCGTTCCCATCTATCGTTGGTACGCCGTCACGACGGTCGCCGACGACGGCCCGGGCTCGTTGCGCGATGCCATCGTCCAGGCGAACGCCAACTGCACTCCCGGTCCGTGCCGCATCGTCTTCGAGATTCCGCCGCCCGTACCGGCGGAGGGATGGTTCACGATCACGCCAGCGGAGCCGCTGCCCACGATCACCGCGGATCGTGTCAGCGTAGAAGGTCTGCGGCAGAAAGCATTCACCGGCGATACGAATCCTCTCGGGCCAGAGATTGCCATCGATGGCCGTCTGGCCCGCCGCGGATTGAGGATCGTCGCGCGATGCGAAGCGGTCATCGAAGGTCTCGCTCTGGGCAATTTTGATGAGGATCAGGGATTGTGGTTCGGCGGCGGCGCTGGCTGTCCGGAAGCGTTTCGTCCCGACCGTCGCGCTGTGGCGAGCAATTACATCGGCGTCGATCCGACGGGTACGACCGCGTGGCCGAATCTGCGCGGTCTCAATGCCGGCGGCGCAAACGTTCTCGTCTCGAACAACGTGATCAGTCACAACCGAAATAGCGGCGTCTGGATGTGGAACGGATCGGCACAATTCGAGACAAATCGCATCGAAAGCAACGGAGCAAGCGGGATTTTCCTCGGTCCAGGTGTCGACGACATCACGATTACAGGAAACACGATTTCAAATCATCGCGACATGGGCGTGGCGGTGGCCCGCAGCAAAGCGCACGTCGAGATTCACAGCAACACCATGAAGAACAACGGCGGCCTCGGCATCGACTGGGGCCTGGATGGAGTCTCACCTGTCGATGGCAACGACAAGGATGGACCCTCAAACGCGCCGGTGCTTCTCTCGGCGACCTACGATGCCGCGCAGAACCGGACGTTCATCACTCTCTCGATCAAGAGCACACCGCTGAGTACCACCACGCAGCAAGACGGAGTCATCGACTTCTACGGCAACGGCGCGCCGGACGGCGAGGGAGAGAAGACTCTAGGGTCCGTGCACGCCAGTTCGGCCACGACCGGTACGATCACCGTGTCTGTGGGTGGTGATCTTCGCGGCCAGTGGATCAACGCCACCTGGACGCGCATCATCCCGAACGCTTCCGACCCGTACTACCACGACGCGGCGGTAACGTCGGAGCTGAGCAACGCCATCTTCGCAAGTAAGTGACCGTTCCGCCACCCGAACGGAACGACGGCAAGCGCGACTTTCGCGCAACATGACGTCCGTGCTCCTCAACGACATTCACTCGCAACTGAATGAGACGCGCGTGGATCGCGTGATCTCTGTTGCTTCGCAGGAGGCCGTGCAGAACGCGGTTCTTGACGCCGCGCGCTATGAGAAATCCATCTCCATCTCCGGCGGACGGCACTCGATGGGCGGACAGCAGTTCGGTGCTGGGACCGTGCATCTCGACATGCGTGCGCTGAATCGCATCGTCACTCTCGATGCCGCGCGAGGAGTGGCCGAGGTGGAGGCGGGGATTCAGTGGCCGGAGTTGATGCGCGGACTGGAGTTGATGCAGGAAGGGAGCGAATCCTCGTGGTGCATCGTTCAGAAGCAGACTGGCGCCGACCGGCTCACGATCGGCGGCGCCCTCGCGTCCAACGTTCATGGACGCGGCCTGATCTGGCCGCCGATCATCAATGATGTCGAGGCCTTCACGCTGATCGACCACGCCGGCGAAGCGCGGCGCTGCAGCCGCGAAGAGAATCGCAAACTCTTCTCGCTCGCCATCGGCGGCTACGGACTCTTCGGCGTCATCACCTCCGTCGCCCTCCGCCTCCGTCCTCGCAGCCGCGTCGAGCGCGTCGTCGAGATCCGCAACATCGAAGGGATTATCGAGGCGATCCAGCAAAGAATCGCTGACGGCTATCTCTACGGCGACTTCCAATTCTCGATCGATGAGAAATCGCCGGGGTTCATGAGAGAGGGCGTCTTCGCCTGCTACCGCCCAACCGATTTGCCGCTCGGAACCGCGCGTGAACTGGGCGTCGGCGATTGGGAGGAGCTCATCGCTCTCGCTCACTTCGACCGCCGCCGCGTCTACGAGGTCTACAGCACGTACTACCAGAGCACGAGCGGCCAGATCTATCCATCCGACACGCATCAGTCGGGCCTTTACATCGACGACTACCACCATGCGGTCGATGCGCAAACCGGCTCGCGCGCCACCGAGATGATCACCGAGGTCTACGTTCCCCGGCAGCGCCTGATCGATTTCATGGACGAGGTGCGCGCCGATTTCCTTGCGCATCACACGCCGAACATCTACGGCACGATTCGCATGATCGAGAAGGATGAGGAGTCGTTTCTCGTGTGGGCGAAAGAGGCCTACGCGTGCGTGATTTTCAATCTGCACGTCGAACACACGATCGACGGCTTGCAATCATCCGCCGACGCGTTCCGAAGACTCATCGATATGGCCATCGCCCGCGGCGGAAGTTACTACCTCACTTATCACCGCTTCGCCCGGCGCGATCAGGTCGAGAGCTGCTATCCGCAGTTCGCGCAATTCCTGGCGATGAAGCGACGCTACGATCCGAACGAACGCTTTCAAAGCGATTGGTACCGGCACTATCGCGATATGTTCGGCGCGTGAAACGCTCACTCGAAGACGCGAAGCCGCGAAGCCGCGAAGCCGCGAAAGACATCGCCGCAAACCTCTTCGCGTCTTCGCGTCTTCGCGTGAGAAACCGATGATCGCCGAACCGATGACCGCGTTCACCGATCTCCTCCTCTGCCTTCTCAGCCTGGGATTCGGGATCCGCCTGCGCGGCGGCACGAGCCGCGCCCGCTCGCTCTGGAGCCTCGCTTTCCTCGCCTCCAGCCTCGGCTCCCTCACAGGCGGCACCTACCACGCCTTCCAGCCGTCGCTATCGCCGCTTCTGCTCACGATTCTCTGGAAGATCACCGCCGCCGCACTCGCTGCCGCCGGCCTGCTCCTCTTCTGCGGAACGACGCAAGCCCTCGTCCCGCAGCGGATGGCGCGCCTGCTGACCATCATCGCCAGCTTGCTCTTCGTGATCTACCTCGCCTGGATGACCACGCACGACGAGTTCATCTACATCATCGTGTTCTACGGAACGATGATGATTGGGACGCTGGCGACTTGCATCGTGCGCTATCGAATCGCGCCACGGCCGTGCGCGCTGATCATTTCAGGAATCGCCATCGCAGCGCTGGCTGCCGCAGTGCAGGCTTCCCACATCGATCCCTTCGTTCACTTCAATCACAATGATGTCAACCACGTCATTCAGATGATCTCGTTGTACGTGATGTATCGAGGGGCTCGGCAATTGGCTCGAGAAGAAAATCTCACCACAGAGACACAGAGAGCACAAAGGGAAACCCCAACTTTGTGACCTCTGTGTCTCTGTGGTGATTCAGACTTTCACACGAACATCACTGCGGGATCCTCCCCGGCGTCCACGGCGCGCCGCGGGCGTTCATTTGCTTCTCCACATCGGCCAGGTCGACTTCGATCACTTTGTGCAGGCGGTCGAGGAGAGGGGTGGTCTGCTGCTGGGCGATGGCGAGCGCTTCGCGGTGCGTGGCAGTTGGCGGCGCGGTCGTCGTCAGGCCGTTCACGGCGGTGTTGACTCGGTCGAGCAGCGACGGGGCGAAGGGCTCGTTCGCGCGGCGCAGGATCGGATCGCCGTTGAGCTGGTCGTTGATGTCGCGCAATGACGCGTCGATCGTGTTCACCTTCGCCAGGAGTTTCGGATCGGGGCCAGCTATTTCGTCCAACGCCCGGCGGATGTACTGGACTCGTGTCAGCGACTCCTGCGTGACGCGTGCGGCACCCATCAGCGTGCGCTGCAGAGCTGCGGCCTTCTTCTGAAAGTCGAGCACGGCGGCGCGGTCGCTCTCCTTCATGATCGATAGATAAAGCGGGACAACGTTGAAGGTCTGCGGCGATCCAAGGAGGGTCTCGACGCCGTCGATGCGCTTGGCGACGCGAACCGTGTACTTGCCCGGCGCGACCAGCGGGCCGCCCGGCGGCGGCGAGAAGACATCGGCCTCGGGTTCCTTCAATTCGATCGGGTTCGGCGCCGGGTAACGAAGATCCCAGGCCACGCGATGGAAGCCTGCTTTGGCCGGACCGCTCACGCGGCGAATCACGTTCCCCTCTTCATCGCTCACGATCATCACGATCGCCGGCTCGATCTCCCGATCTTCGGCGCGCAATTGATCGAGCGTCGGGTACGGCGGCGGTGCGTGGCCCGGTTCATTACTCTTATCCTGGTCGATCTTCGACTCGGCCTCCTGCCGTTGCTTGCGGCGGCTCTTCAGCTCGTCCTTCAGGTAGTAGGTGAAGACGGCGCCGAACGGCGGGTTCGGAGCGGTGAAGAACGTTGCGCCCTGGAACGACTTGCCCGGCAGACCGTACTGGGCGCGCTCGACGAAGAGATCGGCGTCGCGTGTCGGAAAGAGCGTCGCTTCGTTCGCGGCGATCGCGGGCGTCATCGCGCGCAGCGGGCTGACGTCATCGAGCACCCAGAAGCCGCGGCCGAACGTAGCGATGACGAGATCGTCGTGCCGCTTCTGGAACCAGAGGTCGCGCACGGCCACGGTCGGGAAATTGCCTTTCAACTGGAACCACGATGACCCGCCGTTCTGCGAGACGAAGAGTCCGTACTCCGTTCCCGCGTAGAGAAGCTTTGGATCGACGCGGTCCTCAACCAGCGCGTACGTCATGCCGCGCGCGGGGAGATCGCTCGCGATCGATGTCC
>DATLVW010000455.1:0-2697 GCA_035577085.1 Thermoanaerobaculia bacterium | reverse complement strand
GCTGCTCCTCATCCGCAACCGCGGCTCCGTGATCTCGCGCGATCGGATCCTGTCCGAGGTCTGGCAGATGAGCGATGACGTGGAGACGAGGACGGTTGACGCGCACATCCGCAATCTGCGGAAGAAGATCGGAACGGAGCGGATCACGACGGTGGTGGGGTTTGGCTATCGGTACGATCCGCCGGTTTGATTTGCAGATTACGATCCGCAGATTACGCAGATGAGCACAGATGAAGGAAGATCTGCGTACATCTGCGTACATCTGCGGATGAGCAATATGTTTCTCCTCGCCCTCATCGCCGTTGCCGCAATCGGATGCGCTGCCGCATTCGCTACGTTGTGGTCGCGAACCAACAACGACATTCGCCGCCTCTCCGATCGCCTCGGGCGCCCGGACGGCGAAGCATCCGCGTCCCTCGACGTCGACTCCTTCGGTGCGCTCGATGAGATCGCCTCCCGCATTTACCGTTCGCGTGCGGATCTCGCCCGCCAACTGTCCGCGGCGGAGTTCCAGAACGCGCTGCTCCAGCAGATCATGAACGGCATGGGCGAGGGCGTGCTGGCCATCGACCGGCAGCGCCGCGTCGTCCTCGCAAATCGCCGGTTCGCGGCGATGTTCAACCTCGATGCGGGATTCGTCGGACAGGCGCTGTCCGCTGTTCTTCGCAACGAGGCCATCCTTTCCGGTTTCGACCGCGCGCTCGACCGCACGTCCGGTTCCACCGATTCCGCCAGCCGTTTCTCGCTCCGCAGCGGCATCGAGGAGCGGACGATCGAGATGCGCGCCTTCCCACTGCCGTCGCACGATCTCGCTGCCGTCGCCCTTTTCATCGACGTCACGCGCGTCGAGAGGCTCGAGGAACTGCGCCGCGAATTCATCGCCGACTTCTCGCACGAAGTGAGAACGCCGCTCGCTGCCCTCAAGTCTGCCGTCGAGACATTCGAGTACGACCGCGGTCATCTGACCGAGGAGCAGGATGGCCAGCTCCGCCGCATCATGACGCGGCAGTTGGCGCGGCTCGAGCGTCTGGCGCAGGACCTTTCGGAACTGAGCCACATCGAGGCCGGCGATCTCAGTCTGGAGCGCGCCGAGATCGACCTGCGGCGACTGGTCGAAGATCTTTGCGAAGACTTTCGCGACCGCGCCGCGCAGAAGGAGTTGCGCTTCGTCGTCAGCGGCGGCGGCGCCCGCGTTCACGGCGACGCCATGCGTATCCAGCAGGCCATCTCCAACCTTCTCGACAACGCCATCAAGTACGGCGGGGAAGGAACGTCAATCGACATCGAAGTGACGGCCGGACCCGACTCCGGCATCGTCCGCATCACCGATCACGGCGAAGGAATCCCGCCCGAGGAGCGCGACCGCATCTTCCACCGCTTCTACCGCATCGACAAAAGCCGTTCCCAGGAGATCGCCGGCACCGGCCTCGGCCTGGCCATCACCAAACACCTCATCCTCCAGCACCGCGGAAACATCGAAGTGGAAAGCGAGCCGGGGAAGGGGGCTACGTTTGTGGTGACGTTGCCGAAGTGAGTCCGCAGATGTCGCAGATGAGCGCAGATTTTTCGAACCATCGGCGGGACATCTGCGTCATCTGCGGATACAATTACCCCGGCGATTGACTCGCGCCGAACCTCCTGAGACCTTCCCCAGCGAAGGCCCGACGCGGAGGCAAAGGGGGGCATACTCCCGGGTCGGGTACTTGCGAACCTTCGTTCGAGGGCTTCGCTGCTGGGAGCGGTGCTCGCGAACGTGAACGAAGGAGAATTTCGCGATGCCACAGCAGAAGGACTTCAAGCGCGTCGTTCGTACGCGCATGCAGAAGACCGGCGAGTCGTACACCACCGCCCGCCTTCATCTCGTCAAGAAACAATCACCCGCGGAGCCTGTCGCTCCTCCCGAAGATTACGCTGCGCTGGCGAAGCTCAGCGATGAATCGGTGAAGAAAGCCACCGGCTGCGATTGGTCGAAGTGGGTCTTCGTGCTCGACAAAGCCGGCGGCAAAGAGATGTCGCATTCGGAGCTGGTCGCGCACATCCGCGAGAAGTACAAGACGCCGGGCTGGTGGACGCAGATGGTCGCCGTCGGCTACGAGCGCATCCGCGGACTGCGCGCGCAAGGCCAGATGCGTAGCGGCGACTGGTCGGTCACCAAAAGCAAGACGATCAACGTTCCGCTGGCGAAGCTCTACGCCGCCTTCAGCAACGCCCGAACCCGCGCGAAGTGGCTGCCCGGAGTAAAGGTGACCGTTCGCAGCGCTACGCCGGGCAAATACATCCGCCTTCGCTGGGAAGACGGCGCCCCGATCGCCGTCGGCTTCTACGCAAAAGGTGAATCGAAAAGCCAAGTCGCTCTCGAGCACAGCAAACTCGCCACGAAAGCCGACGCCGACCGAATCCGCGCCTTTTGGAGTGAACGGTTGAACGCATTAGCGGCGATATTCTAGTTTCCCCTTGGGCTGGTGGTGCAGCGTAGTTGTGCCCCCTCATCCGCCTTCGGCACCTTCTCCCCCTGCAAAAAGCGCAGGGGGAGAAGGCGCTCGATTGACTAGTCTTGACGTTTGCAAAGGTCGTTGAAAAACATGGAATGGGGAAGGCGGCGTTCACCCTTCCGACCCCCGACCCCCGACCCCCGACCCCCGAACAGTCACTCCCGAATCTCCACCCCCGTAGCCGGCGCCGGAGCCAGATTCCCGT
>DATLVW010000454.1:0-8846 GCA_035577085.1 Thermoanaerobaculia bacterium | reverse complement strand
GGAAGAACTGAGAGCGCTTACGGAGCCCTCGCCTTTCTCCCGCACCCCACTCCCTACTCCCCACACCCCAGGAGAAAACCAATGTCAATGTCCGCTGGCTCGAGCCACGGGGTTCGATCGGAAATCAACATCACGCCGCTGGTCGACGTGGTGCTCGTACTTCTCATCATCTTCATGGTGGCCACACCGATCCTGCAGATGGGACTCGATGTGGAGGTTCCTCCGAAGGTCGAAGTGACCGGCGCCCCCCCACCCTCGGAGCAGAATCAGCTCGTCGTCACGGTGCGCGCGGACGGCATCTACCTCAACTCGCTCAAGCTCGCCGACGCAAAAGCGCTGCGCGACGCACTGGCGCCGCAGATGCTTTCGCGTCCGGTCGCAGACCGCGTGGTCTTCGTCAACGCCGAGGATGCGGTGCTGTTCGACCGGGCTATTCAAGCGATGGATGCCGCGCACGAGGCAGGCGCGAAGAAGGTGGGCTTCCTGACCGACGTGCCGGGGAAGTGAACGCCGCGTAGAGCAACACACGATCGGTTTTCGGGTTTGATACGGTAATGGCACGAACCACACTTGAGATCGAAGATGATGCGTTGAAGGTGGCGCGAGCGTACGCCGCCCGTCATCGCATTAGTCTGGGCAAAGCCGTCAGCGAACTGCTGCGGCAATCGGTGGACCGCCCGCTCACTACTGATGTTCGAAATGGCTTGCATGTCGTGCGGTTCAGCCGGCGCTCACCCAAGGTGACGACGGCGATCGTCAACAAGTTGCGCGACGAGTTTCTGTGAAGTCCGCTGTCTTCGACCTCAACATACTTCTAGCCCGCATTTCTCACACTCCTCCTGAAATTGTCTCACCACGCTTTCAATCGAGCGCCGAAGGCCGGATGAGGGGGCGTTTGGCTGTCGCTGCAACGTTGCAAAGGCGCCAGGCAGGTCCAAATCGGTTCACGCTCGCGAACAACACGTTTCTCCAATCTTGCGCCCCCCTCATCCGCCTTCGGCACCTTCTCCCCCCGAAAAGCACGGGGGGAGAAGGCGCTCGATTGGAGAGAGTCGCGATAGGGCTTTGTTCGATGAGGCCGCGCGGCAGTGGTTCGGAATCCGTTAGAGGCACAATGGGCAACCTTCCCGGTCACGCAATTGGGTTCCGTCCGCCTGTGAAATGCTCTCACTTCACCCCATTGCGGATCTCGGCCAGATCGATCGCGCGAACGAGCGTGCCCGCGCTCGCGGCATTGCTGTAGATCATCGCAGGAACGCCGATCGCTGAGCGCGCGGGGTCGAGCGCGGCACGCAGTTCCTGGATGTACAACGCCTTCGCGGTTTTGCCGGCAGGAGCAGCGTCGGTGAACGTTGCTGCCGTGAGTCCGGCCACGGCACGAACCGCATTGACCGCACTCCGCAACTCGGTGAGGTGAACGCCCTTGAACGAGGTCGATCCGACGATGAGTGGATCGTCCGTGAACACGACCATCGTGGCGATGTCGGGCAGGCTGATCGCGTTGACCGGAAAGCCTGGTCCGTTGGCCCGCACGACGTAAATGTAAGTCGATCCGGCAACGAGGCCCTGTGTATCTCCGTAAACGGTGGACGATGTCGATCCGATGACGACTGGCCCGCCGCCGGCCGCGGTTCGAATGACATCGTAAGAGGTTGCGGATCCGACCGGGGTCCAGGAAAGAAACACCTGCGTCGTGTTGATTGCCGTCGCCGTCATGTTTGCAGGCGCAGTTCCGGCAGGCGTTGCGATGGTCAATGTGTACGTCCGCGAGCCCGAGCAACCATTTGTATCCGTCGCTGTGACCGTGAACGTGTAGGTACCAGTGGTGTTCGGGGTTCCGCTCAACGTTCCACTCGAGAACAGAACGTTCGGCGGCAGCGATCCCGTCAAGCTGAACGTGCTCGGTGGTGCCCCTCCGCTGGCACTAAAGGGCACATATATTGCCGCACCGACGGTACCGTTGCTGATCGAGGCCGGATTGACCGTCGGACCGGTGATGACGTAAACGCCCGCCACTGCTGAGGCCTGACATCCGGCGCCGTCAACGGTCGTGAGGCTCAGGTTGATTTGAGGGTCTGTTCCCGACGAAAACGTCATCGTCTGTGACGTTGCGCCACTGGTGATTGTGCCGGTGCTGGTGATCGACCACAGGTAGCTCGCTTTCCCGGCCGGTCCGCTAGCCGTATTGCCTGGGGAACTGGAGCAGACATGTGGCGAGGTCGTAATCGTCGCGCTGGCACCGCTGCAGTCGGCGTTCGAGTAACAGAGCGTGACATCGCTCAGCGTGGGCTTTACCGTGTTGGTCGTGGTGGCCAGGTACGCTTTGTATTCGAGATAACGCTTTCCGGAGAACTGACTGAGCGACGATCCGGTGGTCGTGAAGAATGTCGCGTTCGTCCCGTCGGGACCGACAAAACTGAACGGACCCGAGTCGGAGTTGCTGCCGGCAACCTGGAACTTCACCGAGGTGTTGGCCGGCGTCGTCGCCGTCCACGAAAGTGCCGACCAGACCACCAGCGACCCTGCCGCGGGATTGCTGTCTTTCAATCCCGAGACGAGATTGCCGGTCAAAGCAGTCGCGAGCGTGACGTTGCCGGGGCTCGCGTTGAGGTCGACCGTGGTCGCCACCCCGGTCTGGAAATCCGACTGCGTCGTGTCGGTCAGACATCCGCTCGATGCAGCGCCGCTGAGCGCGAAGTCTTTGGTTGTCGAGCCGCCGTCTGTGATTACGATCGGTGCCGCAGTCTGCGAGACATATCCCGGTTTGCTGACGCTGACCGCGGGATAGGTTCCCGCCGGGATGCCTGCGAAAGAGTAGAGACCGGAGGCATTGGTAGCCGCCGATCGCGCGCCGAAGGCGACGGCCACCCCGCTGACCGGCGCGCCGCCGGAAACCGCGGTGACGGTTCCCTGCAACGTTCCGCCGCTTCCGACCGGCGTACATGAAGGGAACGCGAATGCTCCGATTCGGGTCAGGAAACTGTAGCCCGAGGTTGTTGCGTAGTACTCGTTGGTGTACCAGAACCGGCAGCCATCGGGATCGAGCGTCATGGCGCTGTAGTCGCCCCATCGGTTGATCCCGCTCTGCGATCCCGTTCCGCTGACCAGCGGTACCTCGGTCTGAGGAAGGCTGTTGACCGGGTCTGTTGCGAGGCGGCCTGCATACTTGATGGCCGGATACGAGCTCGAGCTCGTTGTGCTGTATCCGAGGGCCATGTCGCCCGCCCGATCGACGGCGAGGCTGCCCATGAAACGGTTCATCGTGCTGTCCGGCGTGTAGGTGAAGGCCTGGCTCGTATTCCCTGCAACCGTTCCACCGGTCACACCGACCTGGTAGTACCGCGGAGCCGCTGTTGAAACAGCGGCGCCGAGGACGGTGTGGTTCATCCAGAGCGATTCGACACCGCCCTGGTTCGTGTACTGGTTCTGCGCCATCAGCCGGTCATTTAAGGAGTCCAGCCCCACGCCATTCAGCGCCGGTACGCTGCTTGGCGCATAGGCCCAACTGTTTGGCGCCGTCGAATTAAACGGACCGGTGAACGAGGAGAGAGAAGTCCTGCTCCAGTCCACATGGAACTTATAGATCGAGACCGCGTTCGTGTAGTTATAGTCGGCGTAATAGTTCGGAGAGCCCGCTGGAGGCGTGCCAGCCTGCAGCCGCGCATTGGCCGGAAGGATCGTGGCTTCGTACGACGGCCCATTGAATGAGACGACCTGAATCGAGGATTTGCCGGCGTACATCTGCGCTTTGTTGAACGCGTACACCCTCGGGCCCAGGTAGGGACCAAAATAGAGGTAATCGAACATATTGGCCGTCATGTAGAGGCCATCGGGCCAGATACCGAACTTCGGATAATCGCCCATCCCGCCGGCGGTGTTGATCGAGTAGAAGTGCCAGCCGCCGCTGAGCGGATCGCCGGTAATCGATACGGCAAAGCACTGGAAGGAACCGGGAGGGTTGATGATGTCATAGCCGCTGAGCTTGAACGCAAAGTCGGTGATGATCCAGCGGTCTTCGAACGAGTCGTAAAGTACGACAGGATCGCCGTAGTTGTTGGTGTCGCAGAGGTTCCCGAAGTGCCCCTGGCTCATGAGCGAGTTGAAAGAGAACGCAGCCATGCGTAAGCCGTCCGATTTCCGGTAAACGCCCACGGCGGTGTTGATCGTCTGGATGTAGTAAGCCGGCCCGACGTCGCCGTTCGCATCAGGCGGAAGACCGTCACTCCAGGACGAGTCGAGACCGGCGAAACTTGCCGAAGGCGAAGGCGCTGGAGCATTCACTGTCGGGAACGCCGGAAGTGTTGGCGGCGCCGGCACCAGGTCTCCGGGAATCTGCGTGGGATTAACGGGTGGAAGCTGACGCTCTGGCCGTTCCACGTGCTCTTGCACGAACACCTGCGGAAGAAACCGGAGATCGAGTTGCTGCGCGCTGCCGGCCTTGGTCATCGCGCTCTCGATTGGAGGACCGACAGGAATCGCGCCGGCCGGCGTCCCGATCTCGTCCTGAGACGGGGGCCGCACGCCCATTCGGTTCCTCTGCGGGGTTCGGCGCGGCGAACGAATGAGCGCTGGGGTTGGAACTGCGGTGTCCAACGGTTCCTCAACAACCGTTTTCCGCGCCGCGGAGAGGCTGAGGGGAGATGAAATCGTCAACGCCAGCAGCGCGAATCGAAGAAGGCGTTTCATCTGGGGCGGGTGCTCACTGGAGGTCGGACGCACATGGTTTTTTCGAACCGACAGCCCGCGGTGGACGAACCCGCGCCGGCGAAGTGTCGCGAGACTCTACCATCTGTGTTTAAGGGCGCCTGTGACGCGTGTTACTCGATCCTCTTCGCGAACTGCACGCTCGGATCTTGCGTGGTGTTGTCGGTCGTCGAGCCATACACGAACGCACTGCCGGAGGTGATCTGAACTGTGATCGTCTCCCCGCCGGCGAGAGTGTATCCGTCGAGAATCGATGACGATCCGAGCTGCCGGAAGAACGTCGGACCAAAGCTCTGCGATGCTGTCTTCACGACTGCGCCGTCTTTGTCGCGAACCGTAAGCGTCATCGATGCTCCCGATTCCAGCGTACGCACGCCGATGTTGAGGCGGAACCTCGTGTCGGCAGGCGCGATCAACACTCCGCTCTCGCCGTTCTGGAGCGCATCGCTCAGAGCCATCAGGTCCAGAGCCAACCCTGTCGTTCCCGCTACACCGCCGTCGTTGAACACGCGGACGAGAGTGACAGGAAAGGCGGTACCAGCGTCGGCAATGACATCCGCGCTGCCAAGACCGCTGGCAACACCCATCGCAGGAAGAAGATCGGGATAGAAAAGGCTCTTCCCGGCTTGGATGACATAGGCGAGGGAAGGATCGGAAGCGCTTCCGGAAGCAGCTTGGGGATGAAACACAATCTTCCCGGAAATGGCAGTGGTCTTTGCGTTGAAGAACTGGAGCGACGTCTTGAAGTACGAGCCACCCGTTCCGGGCACCGACCCGACCACCGGCAGGATCTTCGTCTGCGCGACCGGGGCCACGCTTACCAGGATTGAGACTGCCGTCGAGAACAAGGACGAGACGTTGCAGCCGGTACTCTGATTCCGGGCGCGGACACGGTAGTAGTAGCGATTGGGAGCCAAATGCGTGAACGAGACCGATGCGGCCGTGACGTTCGTCGTTGAAATGGTCAGGAAATTCTGGTCCGTCGACTCATCGATCGCGTAGTCCGTGGCGTTGCTGACACTGTTCCAGCTGATCGTGTAGGCCTTCCCGGCGTCCGCCGTCGACGGTCCCGAGAGGACCGGAGCCAGTGGCGTGAGGCATTGCGGCGGTGGTTCGGTCACCGTCACGGCGGCGGAGGCGCTGGCTCCGCCGAGCGACGCCGGAAGCGCTGCATTGATGTTGACACTGCCGATACCGATGGCGGTCACGCTGAAATTCGCAAACTGAGATCCGGCCGGAATGATCACCGAGGCCGGGACCGTGGCGATGTTCGGATTCGTCGACGATAGCGAAACGGTCGTGTCGCTCTGTACGGGAGCGCTCGTCTGTGCCGCAATTGCGGTGGTGTCGTTGAGTACGACGGAGCGCGAGCCGGGAACGAGAGCCAGCGTGAGATTCGGGATATTGATGACGCCGTCCGTAAGGGTGAGCCCGCTGTTCGACACCGATTCCTTGGTGTCACCGCCTTGATTGCTGAGCTGCGTGAGCGATGGATCGAGCGTGAGGGAGATGGAGCTTCCCGGGGCTGCCGATGAGGACAGTGTGAAAACGAGATGCGCAACCTGATCGCCGGGAGCTGGTGCGCCGAGCGTGAAGGGAATGAGATTCGTCGATTCCTGAAACGTGTCGAGGAGCGAGATCGAACCCGTAGTCGAGGGCGAAAACTCCGAGGCGGGGGTCAGACCGGCAGTGATGCCGGCCCGCGAGAACGTTACCGACTGGACTGCCGCGGCAGGTGCATAGGTGACCTTGATGCTGTACGCCTGAATCCGCGACCCAACCGCCTGGTCGCGGCCCAGTGTTGTGCCGGCGACATCGCGAATGTAAACCGGAACATCGACGGTGTTACCGGATGCGGTGGCGGTACCGACCGTCACCGCATCCTGGGCGATCGCCGGCGCGGCGACGATGAGGAAAGCGAGAATTGAAAAGAGCAACGCGAAAAAACCGACGAGGGGCTTGCGATTCATTTGCCGGGGCCTTAGGGGATCGAAGATTGTTTGCCTCGCGTGATGACTAGACTATTGACTTTAGAAGCGAATGAGCTTGAGGCCGGCGAATGCGAGCGCAACGGCCAGTAGTCCGAGGACGAGATAAGACATCGCCGGAACGCTGGGTACGACCGTGATGGAACCGCTGACGAGAGCCAACCTGGTATTAGCGGTGGTCTCGATCGTTGCCGGATCTCCCGCTTCATCGGTGAGCTGCGTGAGCGTCGGATCGAGCGTCAGCGTGATGACCTGGCCGACCGGGGCCGTCGGCGACAGCGTGACCAGAAGATGTGCGACCTTGTTGCCCGGCGGGAGGCCGTTCAGGGTGAAGGGGATCAGGTTCGTCGACTCCTGAAAGGTGTCGAGCAGCGAGATCGATCCGGCGCTGGAGGGACTGTTCTCGAACGTGGGCGTCAACGACTGCGTGATGCCGGCGCGCGAAAACGAGATCGACTGCACTGCCGACGCCGGCGCGTAGTTCACTTTGATGCTGTACGACTGGATGCGCGAGCCCGGCGGCTGATCGAGTCCCAGAGGGGTGCCCGACACGTCGCGGATGGAAACCGGCACATCGACCACGGTGAATTGCGGGCCAGTCACGATTCCAACCGTAACCACGTCCTGCGGCAATGGGGGGGCCGGTCCTGCGGTGAGAAGAGCCGCCAGAGTGCTCATCAGAGCCGTGGCGCAAATGACCTTCAATGATTTTGCGTGCGCTTTCATGCGTTTTCTCTCCCCACCCTATTTCACTTCGTGTCCCGGCACATGCGGCCGCGGCACTGCGCCGCTGCCCGTCGTCGTGCCGCTCACTTGCAGATTTTGATTACCGACGGTGGCCTTCATCGTTCCGGCAAGATCACTGAGCATTGTCAGTATCGGATCCACCGTGATTGCGACACCGTCTTCAGCAGAGTCGATCTCGATCTCGGCGATGACCGCTGACCGAGCCCCGCCGATTGCGAGCCCGCGCGGATCGTACGCCACGAGATACGACACATCGTTACCCGAGCGGCGTGTGGTCTCAAAGACGGCTGGAACATCCTTCGCTGCGCCGGCACGTTGCACGGTCACTGCGCCGATCGTGGAAACGCTATCGAGGTGCACGCGCAGCGACATCGCCTGCGGCACGACCGAACCGGGTTTCATGGTCATGACGACCGGCACAACGTAGTGGCCTCCGCGAAGAGCCGGCTTCCCGAGGGCGATCGAACCCGCGATGTGCGGCACTTCTGCGCCTACAGCGCTGGTTGTGATCGGGCTCGTACCGATACTGCCGGCCGGGCGATTGGGTGTCGAGCCACCGAGGAAGAGGTAGTTGACGAGATAGAAGATGTCGGCTGGATCGACAACACCGTCACCGTTCGCGTCACCGGACAACAAACCGCCGGCGCCGTGTGGCGGCGGTCCGTTCATGAATAGATAGTTGATGAGGAAGAAGATGTCGGACGGGTCGATCGTGCCGTCGTTATTCGGATCGAAGTGTTGCGCCGTATAGGTATAGCCCGACGTGAGTGTGGCGGTTGATGTATCGGCATTCGTCACGGTGACGTTGACCGCTCCTGCTGCATGCGCCGGAGTCTTTGCGGTGATCTTGATCGCGCTGACCACCACGACGTTCGTCGCGGCCGTGCCGCCGAAGGTGACCGTCGCGCCGGCGGCGAAGTTGGTGCCGTTGACGGTGACGTTCGTGCCGCCGGTGACGGTGCCGGAGTTCGGCGAGACCGAAGTCACGGTGACCGTCGGGAGGACGACGTTCACGTTCGCTGATTTCGCGTCGCTGCAGTTGGCGCTCGTGGTCACGGTCACGTTCAGCGTCAGCGTTCCGACTGCGCCCGCTGTGAACGTGATGCTGGCGGTACCCGTGCCGGCTGTGATCGTGCCGTTCGTGATGCCCCAGACGTAGGTTGCGCCGGCGCCTGCGTTGGCCACCGAGGCAATGTTGCCGGTTGAGCTCTTCACGACGCTGGCCGGTGCAGTGATGGTGGCGTTCGGATTGGGATTGACGGTAACGACCGTCGCCGCTGACGGGCTACTCGTACAGCCCGTCGTCGTGACCGTGACGGTGTAGCTGCCGCTGGCGGTTGCACTATAAGTTTGGTTGGTCTGCCCGCCGATCGGGTTGCCATTGAGGAACCACTGGTTGCCGCTGGC
>DATLVW010000453.1:0-12750 GCA_035577085.1 Thermoanaerobaculia bacterium | reverse complement strand
GCGGTTTGGGCGGTGCGTTGACGACGTGCAGGTTCTTCAACCCCGCGCGCTTGTCGAGCTTCACCAGCGCGTCGACGTCGAAGATCTTGTGCGCGGCGGGAATTGGGTCGTCCTGTGAATTGACGATCAGCAGCAGGCAGGTATGCGTGGCCTGACCCATCGGGGTGGCCCAGTCCCACTCCAGCACCGTTGGCAGCGTGGGCGTGACGGAGACGGTCTTGGCCGCGCCGATAGCGTGCCACGGCGAGTTCGGCACGGCGGAGTTGCCGGGGAAGGCGGACCAGAAATCGTTTGGCAGGGGAGGAACCTTCGCCGTCGCGTCGGCGAAAAGCAGTTTGACCGTCACATTCGACGCCTTGATCCCACGGTTGTGTACCTGAGCGTAAACACGGTTTACGTTTCCGCGCTCGGCGTCGCGGTGGTAGAGCTGGGCTTCGTAGACCACGAAGTCGACCTCGCTGGGGGCGTACTGAAACGACTGCGGATTGCCGAGCAGTGCGTCGACTTTCATATCGACGCACATCCAGTGACGCTGCGGATCGCCGAGCCCAACGAACTGTCCGACGTTCTTGAACGCGGCGGGAACACCTTCCGGCGCCAGCCCGCGGCCTGTGTCCATCATGTGATGGCGCACGTAGATGTCGACGTCAGGCATCGACGCCACGTCCACCCGCCTCTCCCAGATTCCCCGGCCGTGCGTAGCCGCGCGCAGCAGTTGCGATGGTCCGTGCAGGCGCAAGTCGAACACCGCCGTATTCGGCAGCCCCTGGCCGAAGTTCGACCACATCCCGCCCGCGTTCGTGGTTTTGAAGACGCCGATGTCCGTCCCGACGTAGTAGGTCGACGGTGCCGCCGGATCGATGACGAGCGAGTTCGCAGGTACGTCGGGGAAGCCGGATGCTCCGCTGCCGCTGACGTCAGTCCATACCGCCACGCCATTCGGCGGCACGATCGCGCTCCAGACGTGGCCGGAGCCGTAACCGGAGACGACCGCGATGATGTGCGCGCTGTCGTTCGGCATGACGCCGATGTCCCAGACAAACCGCAATGGAAACGGCGCGGCGTGGATGGCCGTGGGAGTCCAGTCGACGCCGCCGTTCGTCGATCGGATGGCGTAGACCTCGCCGTGAATGGTCGCGCAGTAAATCAGGATCTTGCTGACGAAGTTGATCGCCGAGATGGGCCCGGTAATGCCCGGTAGCTTGACGAGCGTCGGCCAGCCACCCGTCCCCTGCGCCTTATCGATAAAGATGCCGGTGCTGCCGAATGCAATCCACGTTGGATCTTCCGCACAGAGCGCGTATGGCGGATAGAAGAGCGTTGAGCCGAAGAGGCCGGGCGAGATGTCCGTGAAGGTCGCGTACTCGCCCGCATCCGTCGAGCGCGCCGGTGAGATGTGAAAGTACTCGATGACGACGTTGTGAGGATTGTTGAAATCGACGGCCACGCAACCGCCGTCGCCGCCGCTCGAGACTTCGGGGAAGACGGTGCTGTTGCGGAACTGCTGCGTGCCGTTGTCCTGTGTGCCGCCGAAGACAACCGCATCGGAACCAGGGTGATGATCGATGAAGTCGAATTGCGTGATGGAGAGGCCGCGGTTGAGGTCATCGCTCCACGAGCCGCCGCCGTCGTGCGATTCGTAAATCCCACCGTCGGTGCCCGCATAGATGTGGAGGTGGTTCGTCGGATCGAAGGCTAAGGCGTGGTGATCGTCGTGCGTCTTCCCCAGCCCGATGTTGCTGCCGCTCCACGTTTTGCCGACCGGATCGAATGTGAATTTCATGATCTGCGGTTCGCCGCTGAGGTAGACGACATTGGGGTCAGTGGGATCGATCGCGACGTTGATGCAGTAAAAGGTGATCGTGCATTTCACTAGCGGTACGCCCGTCGGTTTCCATGTCTGGCCGCCGTCGGTCGAGTACCAGAGGTCGTCATCGAATCCAGCCACCATGCGCTGTGGTTGGGAAGGAGAGAACGCGATGCTCGCTCGAAACTTGTTGCCGGCTTGCAGGTCCGGAACAGGGGTAAAGCCCGGACTGGCGGTGTTTGCGTTCGTGCACTGGTATGCACCCTCACCGATGAAGTAGGTGAAGGCGATCGAAGGGTCGCTCGGATGGAGCACGATCTCCGTGCAGCCGGTAGCGGTGCCGGGAACCGTCGGGGGAAGGCCGTTCGTGACGTGCGTCCACGATGTGCCGCCGCTGTCGCTGAGAAAGAGACCGTTCGACGTCGCCGCCCACACGCGGTTCGGGTTGGTCGGATGGATAGCGATGCGGAAGAACGCTGCGCCGGTGAACTCCGCCTGTCCATACAGGTTCCAGCTCGCTCCGCCGTTCAGGCTCTTCAGGATGCCTGCGCCGTAGTAGCTCTCCTGCGTCGAGTCAGGGACGTTGACGACATAGAAAATGTTGCCTTCTCCCGTGCCCGCGTAGACCGTCTGCGGCGTGACTGGGTCGAGTGCGATCGCGCCGATGGCCAGGGAAAGCTCGTCATCGGACATCGGCGACCAGCTCTTGCCGCCGTTGATGGTTTTCCAAACGCCGCCTTTGGCCGCGCCCAGGTACATCGTCGCGGGAGCGGTTGGATCGACGACGATCGCTGTGAGCCGGCCTGTCCAGAACACCATGTTCTTGGCGTAGGCCATTCCGTCGGTCGTGACCATCGGTCCGACCTGCACCCAGTTGCTGGCCCCGGGAATCGGTTTGAGCTCCGGCGGCCCTTTCCCGAATCCGCCATGACTCTTCAGAGCGGCGATGCGTCGCGGGGCGAGGCGTTCGCGCTCATTGCCAACACGAATGTCGGCACCGAGGCTGCTGATGCGGAGAGACGGCTTGTCAATTGGTGGACGGATTGGGGAAGTATGATCGAAAAACGCGAAGAGGGCGATGTAGCACAGACACTCTTGTCTGTGCTCCGAGGTGGCATTCGATCAGAATGTGTGTGATCTCGACTGGGCGCACCCTCTGATGATTTCCATCTACACGAACCCCGTCTTCTATAAACACGACACCGGCGTCGGGCATCCGGAGACGGCGAAGCGGCTCGATGCTGCGCTGGCTGGCGTTGCGCGGGCGGGGCTGGCGGGGCGGATTACACGCGAGACGGCGGAGCATCACGACACGAATCGCCTCATCGCCAAGGTCCACTCAGCCGACTACGAACGCTCGCTCGAAGAGGCATCGCGGTCAGGCATGAGGCTCTTCCACTCGATCGACAATCCGATGTCATCGCAAACGTTTGCTGCTGCGCGAACAGCGGTCGGTACCGCGCTCACCGCGGCCGAAGAGATGATGCAAAGCGAAGCGGGTCGGGCTTTCGTCGTCGCACGGCCTCCCGGACATCACGCCGAGCGGCTGGAAGCGATGGGATTCTGTTTCTTCAACACGATCGCCTGCGTCGCCGAATGGATCCGCGAGCAGCCCGGCATGGATCGAGTCTTCATCTTCGATTTCGACGTCCATCACGGCAACGGAACGCAGTCGTTGTTCTGGGATCGCGACGACGTTTTCTACCTCTCGATGCACCGCTTTCCGTTCTATCCGGGAACGGGCGCCGCTAGCGAGATCGGCTCCGGCGCGGGCCGCGGCACCACCATGAACATTCCGCTCCAAGGTGGCCTCGGCGATGCCGCGTATCTGCGCAGCGTCGAAGACGTCGTCGTCCGCGCCATCGATGCGTATCAGCCACAGGCGATTCTGCTGTCGTCGGGGTTCGATGCACACCGCCGCGATCCGCTGGGAGGCATGCGGGTGACCGAGCAGGCGTACGGCGAGATCACGCGGCGTGTCGTCGAAGCGGCAGGGCGGCACAGCGGTGGGCGCGTCCTCTCTCTGCTGGAAGGCGGCTACGACATGGAAGGGCTCGCAGCGAGCGTGGCGGAGCATGTCAACGCTCTCGCGTAGCAGGCTTCTCACGCGAAGACGCGAAAACGCGAAGTTCGGTTTTCTTCGTGTCTTCGCGTGAAAAGCTTTCAGCCTTCTATTCGAAGCACCGAGTCATACAGCGCTTCCAACCTCGTGATCCGCAAGTCTTTCGAGAAGCCTTGCACGACGTGCTCCCGCGCATTCGCCGCGATGCGCTCGCGCCGCGCCGGATCGTCGATGACTTCCGCGATCGCACGCGCCAGCGGCGGCACTTCCTTCGCCGGGATCAGCCAACCTACATCGGCTGACGTGACGAGCTCGCGGTTGCCGCCGCAATCGGTGGCGATGACCGGTTTTCGCATGGCCATAGCCTCGCGGATCGTGCCGGTGATGCCGGTGCCGGCCCACGAAGCGTCGACGACGAGATTGCAGGAGGCGAAGACGTTCGGCATGTCGTCGCGGTACTCGACCGGCGTGACGTGCGGTCCGATACCGCGCTGATGTGCGTAGCTCGCCACCTCTCCTCTCTCCGACTCGTCGCGACAGCCGATCAGCACAAGGTGGGCGTGTGGGTGGGTGGGAAGGATCGAAGCGACGGCGTCGATCAACTCCCTCCAACCCTTCCAGCCTCGTACGCCGACCTGCGCGATGAGGAAGGCGTCGTCCGCGATTCCTTTTTCGCGGCGGAAGGCTGTCGAGTCCCAGCGCGCCGGATCGAAGAGACGAACATCGGTTCCGGCATAGACGACGACGACCTTCTCCCGCGGAAGACGGCCGCTGGCAATGATCACGTCCTGGATTTGCGCGCAGACGGTAACGACGCGATCGACGCGACGCGTCCGGTATTTGATGCGGTTCCAGACGTCGAGAGGAAAGGAGACGCCGCGGTTGACGATGAATGCACCCACCGGCCGGGCGAAGGTAGCGGCCAGTGCCAGCGCGTGCGCGACCCCCTTGTGCACGTGGACGACGTCGGGCCGCTGCTCCCGAAAAAGATGTCCCAACTTCCACGCGCTGGCGAGATCGAACTCATTGCGCATGTGCAGCCCGGCGAAGGCGACCCCCGCCTGATGCGCCTTTTCCTCGAGCACGGCATCGGGGCGGCTGATGATCGTCACGTCATGACCGCGCTCGCGCAAACCGGACGCTGCCTGAAACATCTGGTGCACGGAGCCGGTGTTGAATTGATTGAATTCGAGGATCTGGAAGATGCGCATCGGCAAGGGGGCGGATTGTACCGGCGGTAGCGCGCAACCGCGCACTTGCTATATCGTTTCCGGTCCCTTGAAAGGAGCTTCGCGCACAGAATCCAGCACGCAGGCTGGCCGCTCGCCAAGAGCCAAATGGAACGACCAAAATCCGAAATCAAAGTAACGGACAAGCGGATCTTTACCGCTGAAGGGGAGATCCGCGAAGAGTTCAAGCAGGACGTCACGCCGGTCGATCCGGCTGCCGCGAAGCCGGCTGCGGCCCCTGCCGCAACCGAGAGTGAGAAGCCGCAGCCGGAAGCCTCGAAGGCTCCTTCTCCAGCCCGTGCTGCTGAGCCGCCCACCGGCGACCGGCGCAACAAGTCGGTGGCAGACAAGGCGTTGAATCCCGGCACACAATTCGCGGACTTCGTCGAGCCGCTCATCGCGCAGGCGTACATGTCGTTGGGCATGTTGCGCAACCCGTATGATCCGAAACCGAAGCTGGATGCCGCCGCGGCCCGTCAGATGATCGAGATGCTGACCATGCTCAAGGAGAAGACCAACGGGAACCTGACCGCGGATGAGGACGATTTCCTGTCGACGCATCTGGGAGAATTGAAGCTCGCATTCGTCCAACGGACGAAAAGCATTACATGAGACAACGTCTGATCTCGCTGCTTGCTGCGTCGATGTGCCTCGCGTCAGTCGCGGCACACGCGGGAGACACAGCGCCTCGCGATATCTGGTCGCAGGCTGCCGCGTCCGCGGACGCCGGCAATATCGACGCTGCTGCAAAGAAGACCAGCGAGTTGATGGATGTCGGCCGGGCGTCCGGCATCCGAACGTATCCTTCGTATGCTGCCGCTGCGGCGATCCTGGCGCGTCAGGCGGCAAAGCAGTCGAATAAGCAAGTTGCCGATTGGGCGAACAAGGCTGCTGACACCCTCGATCCCGGCTCGTCCTCGGTCGCGTTCATCCGCGCCGAGGAGGCGGTGGAATCGGGGAGCTGGGGCACGGCGCTTCCGGTACTCGTCCGCGGGATCGCCGGTCTCTTCGCTCGCTATCGTTCGCGGCTGCTCGCCCGTGCCGACACGGTGATCACGCTCCTTCTCGCTCTCGCGCTCACGGCCGCGATTTTCTCGTTCGCTCTATTGATCCGTTACGGCCGCGCCATGACGCACGACTTCCGCGAAATGCTCGGGGAGCGGCTGCACGGTGGCTCGGTTTCGGTCCTTGCGTTCGCTCTTCTTTTTCTGCCGGTCTTCCTCTGGCTCGGACCGCTCTGGCTCGTCTTCTACTGGTTCATCATCTTCTTCGGTTACGCCAAGATCGCCGAGAGGATCATGATCGTCGTCCTCTCATTGTTGCTGGCTGGCGCGCCTCTGGCGCTCGATTGGACATCGCAGCGGATCGCCGGGATCGACAGTCCGGTCGTGATGTCTGCCATTACCAGCGACGAGCGAACCTATGAGCCGGACGCGCTCCGGCGGATGCAGGAGCTCGTCAACATCGTCCCTGACGACGCCGTGCTGCATCTCCTCCTCGGCACTCTTTACCTTCAGGAGGGCAACGATCAGCAGGCGAGCCAGCACTACCAGCGCTCGGCGGAGCTTCACGACAACGCCGGAGCGCACGTCAACCTCGGCAACCTCCATTTCTACAACAACGACTTCGCGACTGCGGTGACGGAGTACAACAAAGCCGAGGCGCTGGATCCGCGGCTGGCGATCGCGTTTTATGACGAGTCCATCGCCCTCGGGGAGCTGTACAAGTTCGACCAGCAGGCGCAGAAACTCGATGTGGCAAGGAGAATCGACAGGGCTCTCGTCGAACGCTCCTCGGAACCGCGGGCGCAGAAGCTCGAAGTCGTTCTCTATCATCCAAGCATCCCACAGGCTTGGGCCGTCTCCTCGGAGATTGCCCGCCGAGGGATCGCCCGCTCGCTCTTCGGAAACTACGCCTGGTTCGATCCGCTGGAGAGCATGCGCAATCCACTGACGGCAGGCGCGATTCTCACCTTGCTTCTGGCGCCGCTGCTCTTCCTCAAACGGCGGCGCGCCGGATTCGCCGGATCCTGCTTCAAGTGCGGGCGAACCTTCTGTCTTCGTTGTAAGTCGGCGCGGGAGAGCACGACTTTCTGCACGCAGTGCATTCACATCTACCTGAAGCGGGACGGTGTTTCAGCAGCCACGAAACGCGCCAAGCTCGAAGAAGTCAGCGAGCATCAGCAGGGCATCCTGAAGCGGAACCGATGGCTGGCCACCTTCCTGCCCGGCTCGGCGCAGGTAATCGAGGGACACACGGCCGGCGGCACCGTTGCGTCGTTCGCATTCGCGTTCTTCGTTTCGCTTGCGATTCTCTCCGGCAGGCTTGCGCCGGTTCTGGCGCCCGGGGATACGGCCAAAACGATTGTCCGCATCGCTGCCATCGTCTTCGCCGCCGCGCTCTGGTTGTTCATAACGCTGCCTGTCTATCGGAGGAACATCAATTCGTTTTGATGATGGTTTGCTATGGCTCTCGAAGGCACACTCAAAGATTTCAGCCTCGCCGATATCTTTCAGCTCATCGGCCTGCAGCGAAAGACCGGAGTTCTGACGCTTCGCAGCAAGGATGACACCGTCACGGTGACGTTCCTGGACGGGAAGGTCGTCGGTGCCGACTCGCTCAGCCACCGCCTCGAGAACCGGCTCGGTCACGTGCTTCTGCGAAGCGAACTGCTGACCCAGGACCAGCTGAACCGCGCGCTGGAGATTCAGAAAGAGACGCTCCAGCGGCTTGGATTCATCCTCGTTCACTACGGAATCATCTCGATCGACTCGCTGAAGCAGGCGCTCCAGCTTCAGATTCTCCAGATCGTCTTCCGCCTCTTCCGATGGAAAGACGGCGACTATCACTTCTCGCAGGAGACGACGATCGAGTACGACCGCGATTACGTCGTTCCCGTCAGCGCCGAATCGATCCTGATGGAAGGCGCGCGGATGATCGACGAGTGGCCGATCATCGAGAAGCGCATCCGCTCGTACGACATGGTCTTCCGCAAGAAGATGACGGATCAGGAGATCGTCGTCGCCGGCGCGTCGGAAGAAGCGGATGAGGTCGACTTCGATGCCGCGCCTACGCGCCGGCGCAAGCCGGCCATGACCGACAAGGTCCGCATCTCGCGCGACGAGAAAACCATCTACGACATGGTCGACGGCACGACATCGGTGCGCGGCGTCATGGAGCTGTCGAAGCTGCCCGAGTTCGATACGGCAAAGGCGTTGTACGAGCTCCTGACGCGCGACCTGATCGAGGAAGTGCGCGGAAGCAGTGCCGCGGAAGTTCTCGCGCACATGACACCGGTGGATGAGGACGAAGTCGCCGAGACGCCTGTGCCGTTGCCGCTCGTGGCAGTGCTGGCGCTCCTCGCGCTCCTTTCGCTGGCCACATCGTTCCGGAATCCGCTCAACTCGCTGCATCCGCTCGGCCCGGCCCATCGATCGTCGTCCATCGCGGAAACGCGCAAGGCGATCTCCATCGAGAGGATCGAGCAGATCGGCGAGTCGCTCGAGATGTACAACGTCATCAACGGACGCCTTCCGGCGAGGCTTCAGGATCTTGTTCCGCTCTATCTCTCGCCGTCGCTTCTGCGCGATCCGTGGGCTCACGCGTACAAATACCTCCCCCAACCGCAGCGTTACCTCGTCATCGGATTCACTCCCGACGAAAAGCCCGACACGGACCTCTTCCTCTCGCATGTGATCGACGCCGGAGCACCTTCGGCGGCCTCCTCGAAGCCGGTGACGGGCGGGATACAACTCATCGACTAATAATCGGCTAACTTAACTAACGAATACGAAATGGGCGTGCGTTGTTCTGCCCGCCGGTCCGTATGAAGACACTCATGGTTCTGTTGCTGCTCGCCCGGGCTGCATCGCTCTCCGCATCGACGCCGAAACTTCCGCTGGTCGAGGTGCCCGCCACACGCGGCGCGTCCGACACGCTGGTCGTTTTCGTTTCCGGTGATGGTGGGTGGGCAGCCATCGACAAGGAGATTTCGAAGGTTCTCGCCGGTGAGGGAATGCCGGTGGTGGGCCTGAACGCGCTGCAGTACTTCTGGACGAAACGCTCTCCCGACAGCGCCTCGGCCGACCTCCGAGCGATCATCGATCAATATCTCAGCCAATGGCACAAATCGCGCGTGCTCCTGGTCGGTTACTCCCGCGGTGCGGACGTTCTGCCGGCCATGATCAGCCGGCTGCCTGCGGAGACGCAGGCGAGAATCCGTATGATCGCGCTGCTCGGCCCCAGCCCGAAAGTGGAGTTCGAGTTTCACGTTGCTGACTGGATGCGCAGCGGCTCCGCGGGAGAAGCGGTCATGCCGGAAATCGGCAAACTCGGTGCGCATCGCATCCTCTGCCTGTCGGGCGAAGACGATCACGAATCGCTCTGCCGCGAGCTGACCGGCCGTCCCTACGTCGACGTCATCACGCTCAAGGGCGCACACCACTTTGACGGCGGCTATGGCAACCTTGGCCGCATCATCATCGATCACCTCAAATGAGACGAATCGGATTCCTTCTACTGCTTCTCGTTGCCGGCATTGCGCGCGCCAGCGCACCGGACGAGCGCTGCCCGGCGCGAACGGACATCACCGGCCTGCCGGTGGTGACGCTCGACGCGAAAGTCCCCAGCGACCGGTTCGCCGTCATGATCACCGGCGACGGCGGCTGGCGGCGCATCGATCGCAAGATCACGGACCGTCTTCGCGCCGCGGGCATCCCGATCGTCGGATTCATCGCCTCCGACTACTACCGCACGCGGCGTACGCCCGACGAGTCGGCCTGCGACCTCGAGCGAATCATCCGCTACTACCGGATTCAGTGGAAGCGGAACAAAGTGTTGTTGATCGGCTACTCGCGTGGCGCCGACGTGCTGCCGTTCATGGCTAGCCGTCTTCCGTCCGATCTTCGCGCCGTCACCCAGCTCATCGCCCTCCTCGGATTGGAGCCGATGATTGACTTCAAGTATTCGCCGGCATGGACGCTCAACGCGTACACGCACAAGGAACCGAAACACGCTGTGAAACCCGATGTCGAGAAGTTGCGCGGTCAGAACGTGCTGTGCATCTTCGGAGCGAAGGAGAAAGACTCGCTCTGCCACCAGCTCGACCCGAGAGCATTCAAGATCGTCGCGGAGCCCGGCGGACACCACTTCGCGGGCAAATACCGCGACATCGCGGATGTGATTTTGATCGAGTCAGCAGGGCGGTGAGGGGGTGGGGAGTAGGGGGTGGGGGGTGGGAGAGCAGAGACCAGAGATCAGAGACAATCAGAGACAAGAGATCAGACGAGTCTCTGGTTCCCCCTGTCCTTGATCTCCTGTCTCTGACCCCTTGTCTTCGGCGTTGCTCTCTGCGTTCTTGTCTCTGATCCCCTGATCCCTTATCTCTGCACCCCCACCCCCCACTCCCGACATCCACCCCCTACTTCGGCATATCCGAATTGAAGATGTCCTCGGTGGCCCACCAGCGGCCGGCAGCCTTCGTCCACACCACGATGTACTTGCCGGTATCGTGAATGGCCTGGCCGCCTTTCGGCGTGATGGTCAGGTCGTAGCGGCCGTTTTCGACGGCCAGATCGCTGCATGACTGCGTCACATGATTGGACGTCAGGGCCAGCTCGACCGCGCCGCTGCCGAGAACCTGCGTCCAGAACGCGCGGATTGCATCGCGGCCGTGCATCGCGGGAACGTTCGGCGCCATCGCGACCGCGTCCGGAGCGTAGAAGTTGTCGACGATCGCTTGCGCGTTTCCGGCTCGCACGTCTGCCGAAAGCTGACTGTTCGCGTGGCGGATGGCGTTCTCCGCATCGCCCGCCGTGACGCCGGCCGATCCCGGTGCCGACGATGAACATGCGGCGAGAACCAGCAGGACCAGGAGCACTCCGATCGATGGGAGTCGTTTCATGAAATCCCCCTTGCGAATGAACTACGACCCCGGCGGGCCGGCGGATCTAGAATACGCGCGATGCGAGCTCTCTGTTCGATCGCCGCGGTCCTGTTGATGCTGCTCAACGCCGGCTGTCACAGCCCGACGTCGCCAGACAACGGAATGCCGGCGCAGCATGGGCGACTCTCGGGCATCGTCACGATCGGGCCGAATTGCCCGGGTCCTTCCGCGAATCCCTGTCCGACGCCGCCGTCGGCCTATGCCGCGCGAAAGATCCTCGTCTACACGGAGACGAAATCAAACCTGCTCTTCACGGTCGACATCGACTCGCAGGGTGCCTACTTCATCGATCTTGCGCCAGGCAGATACACGATCGACCTCAAGCCGAGCGGCATCGACAAGACGTCCGATCTGCCGAAGCTCGTCGAGATCCATGCGAACACGGTCACGAGCCTGAACGTCAGCATCGACACGGGCATCCGCTGAAACGAGAAGGCCGGCGCAGAACGCCGGCCTCGAATGGCTCGCGGTTCCGGGACTACGCTTTCAGGTGCTTGCTGACGAGAGCGGTCATCTCGAACATCGAGACCTGCTTCTTGCCGTTGAAGATCTTCAGCAGCTTGTCGTCTGCGTTGATCATCCGCTTGTTCGTCTTGTCCTGAAGGCCGTTGGCCTTGATGTAGTCCCACACCTTTTTCGTGACTTCGCTGCGGGGGATCGGCTTGCTGCCGACGATCGTGGCCAGGTCGCTGCTCGGGGTTACTTCCGCGGCAAGACCTTTGCCGGGGCTCTTCTTCGTTGTCGCCATTAGTAATGTCCTCTCCTACGTAATGTTCCAGGTTTTCGGGGATTGTGCGCTACTGCACCCTGCGCGTCAAACGGGGAATTTCGGTCGATGTGCCAAAAGTCATGATGAGCCTGCCGCGCTTCAGGCACATGTGCATCCGTTCGCGGGCCTCTAGATTGGTCTGCGAAGGAGATGCCCATGCACCAGCAACCACTCGTCCGGCTGACAGAAATCACCCGCACATACCCCCTCGGGCGCGTCCAGGTCCGCGCCCTTACCGGAGTCTCGCTCGACATTGCCCGCGGTGATTTCCTGGCGTTGGCCGGTCCTTCAGGCAGCGGCAAAACGACGCTGCTCAACATCATCGGATGCATTGATAAACCAGACGGTAAGCCCGATAGCGGCCGCGTCGTGATCGACGGAATCGACGTTACCGAGGTCCCGCTGCACCGTCTGGCCGCGACGCGGCGCGACACCCTCGGCTTCATCTTTCAAACCTTCAACCTGATCCCCGTCCTTACCGCGTTCGAGAACATCGAGTATCCGCTTCTGCTGCAGCATCTGCCAGCGCGCCAGCGCCGCGAACGCGTTCGTTACTGGCTCGATCAGGTTGGGCTGTCGGATCAGGCGCGCCAGCGTCCCGATCAGCTCTCCGGCGGGCAACGGCAGCGCGTGGCTATCGCTCGTGCCATGGCCGGCGAGCCGAAACTCGTCCTTGCCGACGAGCCGACCGCCAACCTCGACTCAGTCACCGCCGCGCGAATCCTCGACCTTCTCGAAGGACTCAACGACTCCACAGGATGCACGTTCATCTTCGCTACGCACGACCCGGCGCTGATGTCGCGCGCACGACGCTGCGTCCGCATGCACGACGGGGCGATTGTCTCCGAGCCATTACTCGAAGCGCGTGCTTCGTAAGGACAAAACCACCAATGCTGGCCAAACTTGCCCTTCGCAACGTCTTGCGCAACCGCCGGCGCT
>DATLVW010000452.1:0-5704 GCA_035577085.1 Thermoanaerobaculia bacterium | reverse complement strand
CTTCGGCCACCTTCTCCCCCACAAAAGCGCGGGGGGAGAAGGCGCTCGATTGGAGAGTGGTGCGAAGAGGTTCGAGAAGAGCGACGAACCTAGCGCGAAGCAGGGCTAATCTCCGGCGCTAATCCTCCAACGTCGGCATCGTCAGCAGCACGTCATGCGCTCGCGGGCGGTCGCGCAGCACATCGTCCTTTCGGATTTTTCCGTCGCGAAAGACGATCATCCGTTTCGCGAATTGCGCAATATCGGGTTCATGCGTGACCAGCACGATCGTCAATCCCTGCTCGTTCAGGTCCTGCAGAACCTCCATGATCTCGACCGCGGTGCGGCTGTCGAGGTTTCCGGTCGGCTCGTCGGCGAGCAGGATCGATGGATGGTTCACGAGCGCGCGTGCGAGGGCGACGCGTTGCTGCTGACCTCCCGAGAGTTGCGACGGATAGTGCTGCGATCGAGCGGCCAGGCCGACGAGCGCCAGCGCCTCGCGAGCGCGCTTCTGTCGCTCGATGGCGTTGATTGGCGTATAGAGCGTCGGCAATTGCACGTTCTCGAGCGCCGTCGTTCGCGGAAGGAGATTGAATCCCTGAAACACGAATCCGAGCTTGGAGTTGCGGATGCCTGCCAGCTCGTGCTTCGTGCGGCCCGACACATCGATGCCTTCGAGCAGATAGCGCCCTGAGGTTGGCCGGTCGAGGCAGCCGAGGATGTTCATGAAGGTGGACTTGCCACTGCCGCTCGCGCCCATGATGGCGACGAATCCGCCCGGCTCGACCGAGACGTTGATGCCGCGCAGCGCATGCACGCGCGTCTCTCCGAGCTCGTAGTACTTGTGGACATCCTCGACGCGGAGGATCGGGTTAGTGTTGGGCACCGTCACCGCCTGATGCCGCCGGGCGGCCCGGACTTCGAACTGACCGACGTGGTCATGACGTCATCTCCCGGTTTCAGCGCTCCAACGAACACCTTCGTCACCTCGGTGTACGCATGATCGGTGATGCCGAGGGCGATCTCGACCGGCTCGATGGTGCCATCGGCGTGAAGCTTCCAGACGACCGCGCTGTCGTGCAGGGCGTTCCTGGAGCCACTGCCGCGGTTCGCCGCCGCAGCCGCCCCGCTGCCTTCAACAGCGGCATCGATCCCCATCTTCGAATCATCGATTCCATATTGTGCGTACAACGCGCGGACCTCGGCAGGCGGGAGCGGCGGCTGAAAACGTAGCGCTGCATTCGGCAACTTGACCGCGTTCTCGACGGTGGCCACCGGAATCGTGACGTACGCCGTCATTCCAGGAAAGAGCTTCAGCTCGGGGTTTGCGAACGTGATGATGGCGTCGTACGTGACGACGTTCTGGACGGTGGTGGCGTTCATCCGGAGCTGGCTGACGGTTCCGGTGAACAGTTGCTTCGGAAACGCATCGACCTTGAACGTCACGGTCTGCCCAGGGCGGATGCGGCCGACATCCGACTCATCGACTTTGGCGTAGACGAGCATCTTGGCGAGATCCTGCGCGATGGTGAAGATCGTCGGCGCCTGCAGCGAGGCGGCCACGGTCTGGCCGACGTCGACGCTGCGGGCCACGACCGTGCCGTCGATCGGGGAGCGGATCACGGTGTAGGCGAGATTCGTTCGGGCCACCGCCACCGCCGCTTCCTTCTGGCTGACTTGCGCGTTGGCCTGAGCGATGCTCGCTGCAGCGGCGTCGACGTTTGCCCTGGCAGCATCGTAGTTCGCTTTCGCCTGATCGAGCGCCTGCTCGGTCCCCACTTTCTTTTCGGCCAGCGATCGTGCGCGGTCGAAGTCGGCCCTGGTCTGGATGAGATTCGCATTGGCCTTGGTCAGGCTGGCCTTCGCCGCGATGACGTTCGCCTTCGCGTTCTCGAGATCCGCCTGCGCCTGCTGCAGCGCGCCCTGAAACAACTGAGGATCGATCAGTGCGATAACGTCGCCCTGGCGCACGCGCGAATTGAAATCGACATTGAGCTTGCCGACTCTGCCCGAGACTTGCGACCCGACCTGAACGCTGACTACTGCGTTCACGATACCGGTCGCTTCGACCGCGTCGCGGATCTCGCCCTGCAGCACTTTGGAAGCGAGATATTGAACGCTCTCTTTGCGCCGGAGGAAAGGAATGGACAACGCGCCGATCAAAATCACGATGCCGCCGGCGATCAGCCACACCTTACGGCGGCGGAGCGGGGAGCTCCCGTTGGATGCTTCGGAGGATTCACTCATAGCGGAGGGCTTCGATGGGATCGAGGTGGGACGCCTTGCGCGCGGGATAGTAGCCGAAGAAAACGCCGACGGCGATGGAGAAGACCGCCGCGAGCAGCACGGCCTTCAGCGACATCTCCATCGGCCAGTCGAGCGCGCGTCCGACGAAGAACGAGCCGACCACGCCGGCCAGAACGCCGGCCGCCCCTCCGACGAGGCTCAACATCACCGACTCCGCCAGGAACTGGAGCTGGATCGCTTCCTCCGTCGCTCCAACCGACACGCGAACGCCGATCTCGCGCGTGCGCTCGGTGACGGAGACGAGCATCACGTTCATGATTCCGATGCCGCCGACGATCAGTGAGACTGAGGCGATCGCCACCAGCAGCAGCGTGAGCGTGCGGCTCGCTTCGAGCTGCGCCTGAATGATGTCCTCGGGATTGCGGATGTTGAAGTCGTCCTCCTGATCGGCGCGAAGGTGATGCCGGTCGCGGAGAAGGGCGCGCGCCTGTTGTCCGGCCACTTTCACGACGTCCTGCGAGACTGCCGAGCAGAGGATGTCGTCAAGCCAGGTCACGCCCGCCAGTTTTTTCTGCGCGGTGGTGTAGGGAAGAAGGATCGTATCGTCCTGATCCTGGCCGGAGATCGACAGGCCTTTCGGTTTCAGCGTCGCCACGACTTTGCAGGGAAGCGATTTGAGGCGGATGACCTGGCCGATCGGATTGGCCACGCCGAACAACTGGCTGCGGATGGTCGCGCCGATCACGCAGACGTCCGCCGCGCGTTCGACGTCGTCGGCCGTGAACGCCGCCCCTTCATCGATCACCCAGCGCTTGATGTCGAAGTACTCCGGCGAGACGCCGCGATAGCTCGTGAACCAGTTCTGGTTGCCGTAGATGACCTGCGTTGACGCATCGACGTTCGGCGAGACGCTCTTGATGAGCGGAATCTGGTTGCGGATGGCGAAGGCATCGCCAATCGTGAGCGTCTTCGTGCCGCGCGGGCCGGTGCGCACGCCGTTGACCGCGCGCCCTCCCGCCTCGATCCAGACGAAGTTGTCGCCGAGGTTGTTGAGCTGCTGCTCGACGCGCACTTGGCCCGCTCTGCCGATCGCGACCACGCAGATGACGGCGGCGATTCCGATGGTGATGCCGAGCACCGTGAGCAAGCTGCGCATCTTGTTCCGTAGGAGCGCGCGCAAGGAACTGGTGAGCAGTGCCAGGTAGTTCATCGTTTCAGGCCGCGCACTGTAGTCGAAGCGCAGTTAACAGGGGCGTTAACTCTTGCCCGCGCGCCGCTCCGTATCCTCCAGCCACCCGCGCCGCAGCTTGTCGATCGGAATACTCGACATGTACGGCTTGATGTCGAGGATTGGCGTTCGGTCGAGCATGTCGACGCCGTGCACGTGTAGCGTGGTCCCTTCGCGGCGCAGCAGCTCGACGACCGTGAGCGCGATCGGATTCGGCCGGCGCGGAGAGCGGGTGGCGAAGACTCCGTGCTGGACCGTTTCTCCGGGCGGAGCGCCGAGAAGGTCGTAACCGTCCGAGCGATCGAACACCCAGATCACGAATAGGTGCGAGAAGCCTTCAATGTCTTTCAGGCCCTGCGCAAACTCAGGCAGGATCTCGAGCGTGCCGTCAGCTTCATGCTTGGTCCCCGGACCTTTCGGGACCTGCGTGGTGTCCTTGAACGGAGTCCGCGCGAAGCCGATTGGGTGCGGAGTGAAGAGAATGTCTGTCATCGTGGCGGCACTGTAAAACGATTTCACGCGGAGACGCGGAGGAGCGGAGGAAAATCCTTAGCCGACATCTACCACGTGAAGATTGCTCCCTGATTCAAGCCTTGAGCTTCGAGAGCGGCCGGTCAAACTCGTTGAATCATTGATCGGTGAAAGGCATGATCGCCTCCCATGACTCCTCAGCGTGGACAGTTCCTCGTCTATCAGACCCAGGACGGGAAGCTGAAGATTGACGTCCGCTTCGAAGGCGAGACCGTCTGGCTGACGCAGCAGCAGATGGCGGAACTCTTCCAGACTACCAAGCAGAACGTCAGCCTTCACATCCTGAACGTATTTTCTGAGTGCGAGTTAGCCGAGGATTCAGTTGTCAAGGATTCCTTGACAACTGCCGCCGACGGGAAAAACTACTCGACCAGGTTCTACAACCTCGACGTCATCATCTCGGTCGGTTACCGGGTGAAGTCGCACCGAGGCACCCAATTCCGGATGTGGGCTACCCAGCGTCTTCGCGAGTACATCGTCAAAGGCTTCGTTCTCGACGATGAGCGGCTGAAGAATCCCGACCAGCCGTTCGATTACTTCGAAGAACTGACCCGCCGGATCCAGGACATCCGGACCTCGGAGCGGCGCTTCTACCAAAAGATCACCGACATCTACGCCACCAGCATCGACTACGACCCTACGCAGGACATCAGCATCCGCTTCTTCAAAACGGTCCAGAACAAGGTGCACTGGGCCATCACAGGCCAGACTGCCGCAGAGATCGTTCACGAGCGCGTCGACGCCGCCAAGCCCAACCTCGGGCTGACCAACTGGCGCGGCGCAACCATTCGCAAGGACGACGTCGCGATCGCCAAGAACTATCTGACCGAGCCGGAACTTGCCGCGCTGAACAATCTCGTCGAGCAATACCTCGTTTTTGCCGAGGGGCAGGCAATGCGCCGCGTTCCGATGCACATGGGAGACTGGATCAAGAAGCTGGACGGCTTCCTGAGCCTCAACGAGCGCGACATCCTCACTCACGCCGGTCACATCTCTCATGAGATGGCGCTGACGAAGGCCGAGTTGGAGTACGACAAATTCAAAGCGCTCGCTTCCAGTGCCTCACTCCCTGTGGATGCTGATTTCGAGCGGGCCACAAAACTACTGCCGAAGCTGAGCAGAACGAAGAAGCCCAAGCGCGAAAAGGCGTGAACCTCGGTGGAACCTACACCGTCCGCACGAGCTTCTCGAACAATCCTTCCAGCGCGGCTCGCGGGTCTTCGTGAACGCCGGAGTGCACGGCGGACGTCTGGATCACCGTGCTGCGCGGGGCGACAAGCCAGTGGAATCGGGCGCGTTGGGGGAGATCGCCGATCGAGCCGGCTTCGCCGCCGCCGGCGCAGATTTTGGGCATCGCGTCGAGATAGCTCTCGACGACGGCGATGTCGATCGATGGGGCTAGTGCGAGTAAACGGGCGTGATCGAGCTCGATGCGGCAGTCGAGGAAGCCGGCGGTGGGTGAGAAGACGATGACCCCCGCGTTGAGGAACTCGCCGCGGTCGACGCGCGGGACGATCCGTACGACGGCGTAGTCAAACACGAAGCGTTCGTGCATGAACGGCGTCCTCCATCCACTTGCGCGGCGATGCCAGGCGCTGCATCAGATAGTCACGATACCCGAGGCGATGCTCGGCGATGGTGGCAAAGCGGGGCTCGTCACCCAGCCACGATTCCGGAATCAGATCGATCACTCCCTCAATGGCCTCGGGAGTCAGGAGC
>DATLVW010000451.1:0-4323 GCA_035577085.1 Thermoanaerobaculia bacterium | reverse complement strand
CGCCGGTCAGCTCTGATCAGAAACCGGGAACATAGATCTTGACTCTACTGATCTCTGATCTCTGATCCCTTATCTCTGCTTTCTGCTTTTCTGCTCACGACTCTCGCAATCGCCTCAATCACCCCGGGCTCGATGATCATTTCAGCGGCGATGGCGATGATGCCACGGTCGTCGATTTTGACCTTGTCTTTTTCCGTAGTCACGGTGGCCTCGGCTCCCGCATCGAGCGCTGCGCTCTTGATCGCGGCGATGTCCGCCGCCGTGTAGCGGTGATGATCACGAAAGCCGCGCGTGCCGACGACATTCAGCCCATGTTCGCGTAGCGAAGCGAAGAACTGCTCATTGTCGGCCACGCCGGCGAACGCGAAAACGCGCCTGGCAGCCAATTCCCGCGGTACGACGATCCGGAGGTTGCGTTGAATCACGAGATCGGCATCGGCAAGCGCGGAGCGCCCTTCGCGCATCACACCGCGCCCGGCATCGATCACGACGTCGAGATCGCGCGCGAGTTTCAGGTGCTGGAAGCCGTCGTCGAGGATGAATAAATCGCAATCATTATCAGTCAAAAATCGTATTGCATTGTCATATCGCTTTGATCCAACGATTACGTGCACCTTTTGCAGCTTGCTTTTAATCAGCACCGGCTCGTCACCGAATTGTCCGGGGTCGAGCGATGTCACGAGTCCCCCTTCGGTGGCAGCTCGTCCATAGCCTCGCGTCAGGATTGTCACGATCAGCCCACGCTCCGTGAGTGCGCGCGCGATGGCGATGACGGCCGGAGTCTTTCCCGCCCCTCCCGCAGCCAGGTTGCCGACGGAAACCACGGGCCGCGGCAGACGGCGGCCCTTCAGAATGCCGCGCCGGTAGAGACCACGCCGCACACGGTTCACACTGCGCCAGAGCAGCTCGATCGGTTTGAGCAGGATCATCACGCCAGCATCTCGATGATCCGGGAGGCGGTCCGCTCCGCCGCGCCTCGGTTCTTCTCGACGGTGCGCCGCGCTTTCTCTCCCGCCTCGGCGCGAGCGGCGTCGTCATCGAATATCCGTCCCGCGAACGCGAGAACATCGCCGGCGGTTCGCGACTCCACCGCGCCTCCCTCCCGAAGAAAGATCTCGGCGATCTCGCGGAAGTTCGACATGTGCGGGCCGAATGTGACCGGCACTCCCGCTGCTGCGGGCTCGATCGGATTGTGCCCGCCGGTCGGAAGGAGCAGGCTTCCGCCGATGAACGACGCGGTGGCATAGCGATAGATCTTCGCCAGCTCGCCGAAGGTGTCCAGGAGCAGAACATCCGCCGCGCCATCAGCCCATTCGCTGCGCCGGACAAAGCGGATCTTCGATGCAGTGAGCAGCGCGGCCACGACATCGAATCGCTCCGGCTTTCGCGGCCCGATGATCACGAACGCGTTATGTGCGGCGATGAAACGCTCCAACAGCGGCACGAGCTCCTCATCCTCGCCCTCCATCGTCGAGCCGAGGATGAGCACCTTGCGGCCTGCGATGAGCGCTTCGAGCCGCGGCCCGATCTCGAGCGGACGCTCGTCGGGGACGTAATCGAACTTCACGTTGCCGCTCGTCTCGACGATGCCGGCGGGAGCGCCGATGGCGATGAATCGCTCGCGATCCGTTTCCTCACGGGCAAGGATGTGATCGTACTTTCGGAGAATGGGCCCGACGAGCCCCTTCAGTAGCCGGTACCGCGGAAACGAGCGGTCAGAGATTCGCCCGTTGGCCAGCAGCATCCTCACTCCGCGCTTTCGAGAAAGCCGCGTCACATTCGGCCAGATCTCGGTCTCCATCGTGGCGAAGACGCGTGGCTGATGATGGCTCAGGAAGCGCTTCACGCTTACCGTGAAGTCGAACGGAAAGTACGTCACGGTGGCGTTGGGGAAGAGTTTATGCGCCTGCGCCTGACCTGTAATCGTCGTCGTCGTGACGACGATCGTCGTCGTCGGCCGTCGCCGCAGCACCTCCTCGACGACAGGCCGCGCCGCCATCGTCTCCCCGACCGACACCGCGTGGATCCATAGATCGTGTGCCGCCGCCGGAGTCCGATAGAAGCCCATCCTGGCCGGAAAATTGGCAAGGTACTTCCCGCGCAGAGCCCCCGTCAGCAGGAAGTAGGGCAGCGCAAGAACGAACGCGAGGTAGAGCAGCACCTCGTAGAGGACGAACATTTGTGAATCATAGGGTGTGGGGGGTTGGGTGTGGGGGGTGGGAGTGAATTGGGGGGGTCGCTGTTCGGGAGTCGGGAGTCGGAGTCCGCGTCACAGCTCACGCAACAGGCAACCCGCCACCCATCCACCGCCCGTTCCGGTCCGTAGATGACGAGCAGAGGGCAGATCGATGAGCGAGAACGACAACATCCAGAAAATGCAGAGTCTCTATGCCGCATTCGGACGCGGGGATATCAACATGATCCTGGCCAACGTTTCGGACGGCGCCGACTGGGGCACCGATACCGTTGCCACGGCTGTTCCCTGGTACGGCATCCGGCGCGGACGGGAAGGGGTGGCTGATTTCTTCGCCACGCTCGAGCGCGAAGTCGAATTCACGACGTTCGAGCCGAGAGTCTTTGCGGCAACAGGCGACCAGGTTTTCGTCCACGTCGACATCGCCTACAAACTGAAGAAGAACGGCCGCTCGGCGTCGACAGGCTCGGTCCACGAATTCACGTTGCGGGATACCGTCGTGATCCGCTTCCGATCCTTCGAAGACACCGCCGCCGTTCGCGACAGCTGGAACGGTTGAGACCTTACGCGGGGTCGCGGGTCGGGTGTCGGGTGTCGGAGAAATCAACGCCATCGTGGGCGTTTGGTTGGAGCCCAATCCGATCTGAATACTTCGCGGCCTTTGCTCCGACCCCCGACCCCCGACAAGCGACTCCCCCGTGCGTAGTATCCTTACTGAATGGCGGATATCGACTTTGGCCCGAACGCGAAGGCGTCTGATGTATCGCCGTTCTCCCTTGGCGTATTGCGCGATGTCATGACTGCGGCGAACGTCGCCAATGTCATCATCTCCAGCACGCAGAGGAGTCCCGCCGATCAGGCTCGCGTGATGTACAACAATCTCGAGACCCAGGGCGTCGCTGCCCAGCGGCGGCTGTACAAACCACCCGGACAGGCAGTCATCGACGTCTATGTCGCCGGCAAGGCCGCGAATCAGACGCCCGACGCGATCAAGGCCGCGATGACCGCAAAGATCAACGAGCTCGGCCCGGAAACGGTGTCGCATCACGCGGCCGATCCGAAAATCCTGAACGTATTCGACGTCGCGCCGTCGTCAGTGTCGGACGTTGACGCGTTCCAGAACGCGGCCAAGGCAGACAGCCGCGTATCGAAGTTCCTGACTCCCCCGAACGATCCTGGCCTGCACTTCGAGATCCCGCAGCCGCAGAACCCCGATTAACGGGTTCAGGCGCGGTAGAGCGCCGCGCCCCAGTGCAAGCCTGATCCGAGGGCGGTGAAGCAGACCAGCATGCCGGGCTTGATCCGGCCTTCGGTCACGCACTCGTGATACAGGATCGGCAGCGTGCCGGCGGTTGTGTTCGCGTAGCGCTCGATGTTGTGCGGAACGCGATCGGGGCTGAGTCCGAGCTGTTTCGCCACGCCTTCGACGATACGAAGGTTGGCCTGATGAACGAGCAGAATGTCGATGTCCGACACGCTCTTTCCCGCCGCCGCGCAGACTTCGCGCACGGACTCGGGCATCTTCGACAGCGCCTGCCTGAAGACCTCGCGGCCGTCCATGTCCGGGATGATGTCGCTGTCGTCGATCTGCTGGTGCGTAACGAATGGGCGAAGCCTGAAGCCGACGCCGCGGGTGTACAGCGCCTCGATGTTCGAGCCGTTCGTGTACAGCTTCGACGCCAGGAAGCCGCGGCTGTCATCGTCGACAGCTTCCACCACGACCGCACCGGCACCATCGCCGAACAGAACGACCCGGTCGCGAATCTTCGTGTTGGCCTCGCGCTCCTCAGCCGTGACTTCGCGATCCTCGAGACCGATGGTCGTCGCCCAGCCGTTCTGCCACGGCATGAACGGTGTGTGGACGTCGCCTCCGATCAGGAGAATGCGCTTGTACTTGCCGCTCAGGATCAACGAGTCGGCCAGATCGAGGCCGTAGAGAAAGCCGGAGCACTGCTGGCGGATGTCGAAGGCAGGGAGTGATTCGCGGAAGCCCATCTTCGCCTGGACGACGGGACCGTTGCCAGGGAAGAAGTGGTCGGGTGTCATCGTGGCGAAGATGAGGGCGTCGATCTCCTCGCGCGTCCGTCCTGCCGTCTGCAACGCCCCCTCGGCGGCCATCATGCCGAGGT
>DATLVW010000450.1:0-3996 GCA_035577085.1 Thermoanaerobaculia bacterium | reverse complement strand
ACCGAGATCATGCGGCTGAAGGAGCTGCCGGCAGGGCACGCGATCGGCTACGGCACGACGTTCCGCACCTCGCGGCCGAGCCGCATTGCAACGTTGCCGGTCGGATACGCCGATGGCTACGACCGCCTGCTGTCGAACAATGCCGACGTTCTCGTGCGCGGGAAACGCGCTCCAGTCGTCGGACGCGTGTCGATGGACCTTGTCACGATCGACGTCACGGATATCGCCGGCGTGACTGTAGGTGACGAAGTCATTCTCATCGGCGAGCAAGGCGGCGAAATCATCACTGCCAATGAGCTGGGGCTGAAGTCGCAGACGATTGGCTACGAAGTGCTCTGCCGCATCAGCGCCCGCGTTCCCCGGCTTTATCCGGATCAGGGCGCATTTCGGATACGCTCCCGTTTCGCCGAATGAACATCCTGGAACGGATCGGCCGCGTTTTCATCCGTCTCTTCGAAGAGACCGGCCTCTGGTTCCGGATGCTGGCCAGGACATTTGTCTGGACGTTCCGGCCGCCATTCGAGGGCGGCGAGTGGCTGCGCCAGATGGTGCGCGTCGGCGTCGACTCCATCCCTGTCGTTTTCCTGACGACGATGTTCACCGGCATGGTCATGGCGCTGCAGACGTACAACGGTTTTCATCGCGTCCATGCCGAGAATTTCGTTGGCAGTGTCGTAGCGCTGGCAATGTTGCGCGAGCTATCGCCGGTGCTGGTGGCGCTGATGGTTACGGGCCGCGTCGGCTCGTCGATGGCAGCTGAGATCGGGACGATGCGCGTCACCGAGCAACTCGATGCACTCGAAGCGCTGGCAACGGATCCCGTGCAATACCTCTTCGTCCCTCGCGTCATCGCCGGCATTGTCATGGTTCCGCTCCTCACCGTCCTCGGCGACGCACTTGGCGTCGGCGGGGGCTACCTCGTCGGCGTGAAAATGATGGGCGCGAATCCCGTGGTTTATGAGCAGAACACGTATCAATTTCTACATATGAACGATGTTTGGAGCGGATTGATCAAGTCGGCGTTCTTCGGGTTGATCCTCACGCTGACCGGCTGTGTGCGCGGCTATTACACGAGAGGCGGCGCGGAAGGAGTGGGCCGCGCCACGACGGCAGCGGTCGTAAGCGCGTCGCTGATCATTCTGTTGACCGATTTCTTTTTGACGAAGCTGTTGTTTTGACTTGTCAGCAACCCGACAATATGAACGACAACACGCCCATGATCTCTCTCCAACACGTCGACAAGACGCTCGGCGGGAAGAAGGTACTCGACGACATGTCGATCGACGTCGGGCGTGGCGACTCGTTCGTGATCGTCGGCGGTTCCGGTGTGGGGAAGAGCGTAACGATCAAGCACATCATCGGCCTGATCAAGCCGGATCGCGGACATGTTGTCGTCGATGGGCAGGACATCACCGAGATGCGGCCCGTGGACCTGAATCGATTCCGCCGGAAGTTCGGGATGTCGTTTCAGGAAGGGGCGCTCTTCGACTCGATGTCAGTCTTCGAGAACATCGCCTTCCCGCTGCGGCGCCATACGAAGTTCACCGAGACGCAGATTCGCGAACGTGTCGACGAATGCCTCGATCTCGTCCATCTCGAAGGCGTGTCTTCGAGTCGTCCATCCGAGCTCTCGGGAGGCATGCGAAGACGCGTCGGTTTCGCGCGTGCCATCTCGCTCAAACCGGAGATTCTGCTGTTTGACGAGCCGACGACCGGACTCGATCCGGTCATCAGCGACGTCATTGCCGATCTGATCGTGGAAATGGACCGCACGCTGAACACGACCACCGTGACGATCACGCACGACATGAAAGTGGCATTCAAAATCGCGGACCGCGTAGCCATGCTCTACAAAGGACGGATCGTGGAAGAAGGCACGCCCGAGACGTTCCAGCAGTCGCAGAATCCAATCGTCCAGCAGTTCATCCAGGGAAGAGCGGAAGGACCGTTGACCGCAATGGATAATTGATAATTGACAATTGACAACGAGAGGCCGTCATACGGAACGTACGCTGGCCTGCAGTGCACATTGTCAATTGTCAATTATCAATTGTCCATTCACAAAGGAGCGTTATGAAGCGATTTGTCTTGGTTCTGGCCACACTGTTCGCCGCGATCGCGCTTCATGCGGCGCCGATCTCTCTGCGCGTAGATGCAACTGGCGTTCACTCGAACGTCTACCACGCGCATCTCACTATTCCGGTGACGGCCGGGCCGCTCACACTCTATTACCCGAAATGGATTCCCGGGGAGCATGGACCTACGGGTCCCATCAACGGCCTGACGGGGTTGCAATTCATGGCGAACGGCAAGAGCGTTACATGGCAACGTGACCTGGTCGACATGTTCGCGTTGAATCTCGAAGTTCCCGCCGGCACGACGTTGCTGGACGCGGACCTCGATTACATCGCCCCCGCTCCGGGCGCGAATTTCACTGCGGGAGCATCGACCTCGCCGCGGCTGGCGGTCCTCAGCTGGAACACGGTCCTGCTCTATCCGAAGGGTACGGCCAGCGATGCCCTTTCCTATTCGGCTTCGTTGCGGATCCCATCGGGCTGGCAATTCGCGACTCCGCTGGAAACGCGGGGCCACTCCGGCGACGACATCGAGTTCGAAACCGCATCACTCACGACACTGGTCGATTCTCCGGTGCAGCTCGGAACGACTCTGCGCAAGATCGACATCCCCAATAAAACCGGGCTGCGCCATACGCTGAATCTGCTGTCTGAGAGTGCGGACGCGATCCAGACGCCTGACGATTTTGCGGCTCAGTACGGCAGACTTGTCGATGAGACGTCGACGCTGTTCGGCGCGAACCACTATCGACACTACGATTGGCTCTTCACGTTGAGCGATGCTGTCGCGCACTTTGGTCTCGAGCACCACGAATCGAGCGATGATCGCGTGGCCGAGAATCGTCTGCGCGAAGATCCGAGCCGGAAATGGGTCTCCACGCTACTCGCGCACGAGTTTGTGCACTCCTGGAACGGCAAATATCGCCGTCCAGCGGGCTTGGCCACCGGCAATTATGACAAGCCGATGACCGGGGAGCTCCTGTGGGTATACGAAGGACTCACCGAATATCTCGGCGATCTCCTTCCGGTCCGGGCCGGCATCCTCTCGGCCGAAGATTACCGCGAGAACCTCGCCGAAACCTATGCGCAGATGGCGCAACACACTGGACGCACGTGGAGACCACTACTCGATACGGCCGTTGCCGCACAGTTGCTGTACGAGGCGCCCGGCGCATCGATGAATTGGCGGCGCAGCGTCGATTATTACCCCGAGGGGGAGCTGCTCTGGCTGGATGCGGATATGACGATTCGGTCGCTGACGTCCGGCAAACGCTCCCTCGACGATTTCTGCCGAGCATTCTACGGAGGAACGAGCGGGCACGCCGAACTGAAGCCGTATACGTTCGACGATCTCGTTGCCGCGCTCAACAGTGTGGCGCCGCACGATTGGAAGACATTTCTGAACGAGCGCCTGATCTCGACCTCTTCAATGCCTCCGGTTGGCGGCATCGAGCAAGCCGGATGGCGGCTGGTCTACAACGATAAGCCAAACACGGCGCTTCAGTTCTATGAGGGAGAGCGCAAAGGTGCCGACCTCAGCGCATCACTCGGATTCAGTGTTCAGGAGGGTGGATCCGTCGGCGATGTCGTACCGGGATCGATTGCCGCTCGAAGCGGTCTCGCTCCAGGAGCGCAGATCGTCGCCGTCGACGGCCGCATGTTCACCATCGCGCGATTGCGAGCCATTGTGAAAGCCTCGGCGAGCTCTAAAGGTCCAATCGACCTTCTCGTCAGGAATGGTGATTTCTTTGTGACGGAATCGATCGACTACCACGGCGGAGAGCGCTATCCGCATCTGGAGCGAGTGACCGGCAAGCCTGATCGGATGGAAGCCCTGACCAAGCCGTTGGTTCCGGTGGCGGCGAAGAAATAAGCCGGGCAATCGTTCAATGGACACTGAACATCTACTGATCCGCCGACA
>DATLVW010000449.1:0-2213 GCA_035577085.1 Thermoanaerobaculia bacterium | reverse complement strand
CGCTCCAATCGAGCCCCTTCTCCCCCACGCTTTTTGTGGGGGAGAAGGTGGCCGAAGGCCGGATGAGGGGGCGACGAAACTCCGAGAAACCCTGTTCAGTGCGCCGCGCTCTGTGACTGGATGCGCATTCCGTAGAACGAGCGGTAGACGAAGATCATCGAGATGATGAAGAAGATTACCGACAGGATTCGCGTCAGTCCCTGCTGACCATTCTTCGTCATTTCCACGGCCAGCTCGACGGCCAGAAGACCGAAGAGCGTCGTGAACTTGATGACCGGATTCATGGCCACCGACGAGGTGTCCTTGAACGGGTCGCCGACCGTGTCGCCGATGACGCAGGCAGAATGAAGCGGCGTGCCCTTCTCCTTCAGCTCGACCTCGACGATCTTCTTGGCGTTGTCCCACGCGCCGCCGGCGTTGGCCATGAAGATGGCCTGGTAGAGACCGAAGAGAGCGATCGAGATCAGGTAGCCGATGAAGAAGAACGGCTCGAAACAAGCAAAGGCAAGAGTTGAGAAGAACACGGTCAGGAAGATGTTGAACATGCCCTTCTGCGCGTACTGCGTGCAGATGGCGACGACCTTCTTCGAATCCTCGACGGACGCCTTCGTGGCGCCGGCATCGAGGTGCATGTTCTGTTTGATGAATTCGACCGCGCGGTACGCTCCGGTGGAGACGGCCTGCGTCGATGCGCCGGTGAACCAGTAGATCACCGCGCCGCCGACGACGAGTCCGAGGAGGAACTGCGGGTGCATGAGCGAGAGCTTGTCCATGTCGGTCGTGAGCTTGTTGGTGAGCATCACGATGATGGAGAAGATCATCGTTGTTGCGCCGACGACCGCCGTGCCGATGAGCACAGGCTTCGCCGTCGCTTTGAACGTGTTGCCGGCGCCGTCGTTTGCTTCGAGGAAGTCTTTCCCCTTCGCGAATGACGGATCGAAACCGAAGTCGCGCTTGATCTCGGCTTCGATGCCGGGCATTGTCTCGATCGTCGAGAGCTCGAAGACGGACTGCGCGTTGTCGGTGACGGGACCGTAGGAATCGACGGCGATCGTCACCGGACCCATGCCCAGGAAGCCGAAGGCGATGAGACCGAACGCGAAGATCGCGGGCGCAATCATGAGCGCGCCGGCGCCGATCGGGAACATGCTGCTGATCCAGGCGCCGACTCCCATGAGTGCGGCGATGGTGATGCCCATCCAGTAGGCGCTGAAGTTACCGGCGATGAGACCTGCCAGAATGTTCAGCGACGCACCACCTTCGCGCGAGGCGGTGACGACTTCCCGCACGTGACGCGATTCCGTGGAGGTGAAGACTTTTACGAGCTCCGGGATGATCGCGCCTGCGAGCGTGCCGCAGGTGATGATCGTCGAAAGCTTCCACCACATCGAGGCATCGCCGCCGAGGGTGGGGATGAGGAGATAAGAGACGGCGTATGTGACACCGACAGACAGGATCGATGTGATCCAGACGAGCGACGTCAGCGGTGCTTCGAAGTTCATCGAGTCGGCGTTGCGGTACTTGGCGGCAGCGACGGCGCCGTTGACCCAGTACGAGACGGCCGATGTGATGACCATGAGGACGCGCATGACGAAGATCCAGACGAGGAGCTGCGTCTGCACGATCGGATCGGAGACTGCCAGAAGAATGAAGGTGATGAGCGCGACACCGGTGACGCCGTAGGTCTCGAAGCCGTCGGCAGTGGGGCCGACCGAGTCGCCGGCGTTGTCGCCGGTGCAGTCGGCGATGACGCCCGGGTTGCGGGCATCGTCTTCCTTGATGTTGAAGACGATCTTCATGAGGTCGGAGCCGATGTCGGCGATCTTGGTGAAGATGCCGCCGGCGATGCGGAGCGCGGCCGCGCCGAGCGACTCACCGATGGCGAAGCCGATGAAACAAGGACCGGCGTAGTCGCGCGGCACGAAGAGCAGGATGAAGAGCATCAGCACGAGCTCAGTGGAGATGAGCAGCATGCCGATCGACATGCCGGCCTTGAGCGGGATGGCGTAGGTCGGGAACGGCTTGCCGCGCAGCGAGGCGAAGGCGGTGCGCGAGTTGGCGAAGGTGTTGACGCGGATGCCGAACCACGCCACGCCCGCCGAGCCGGCGATGCCGACCAGGCTGAAGAGCACGATGACGAGGACTTCGACGAAGCTCAGCTTCAAGAGGAAGCCGAAGTAGACCACCATGATCGAGCCGATGAAGACCTCGAG
>DATLVW010000448.1:0-7791 GCA_035577085.1 Thermoanaerobaculia bacterium | reverse complement strand
GTGGGGTGTGGGAGAAGAATCTCGCGATCTCGCTTATCGCCTGTCGAATCGCGATGACAGAATGCCTTTGACTGCGTGATTCTTGGCTTCCACTCCCCACTCCCTACACCCCACTCCCCCACACCCTACGTCACGACGCCGCAACCGCGAGATACAATCCCGGCCCCATGCGCTGGAGCCAATATTTCATCAACACGTTGCGTGAAGTTCCCGCCGACGCCGACGTCATCAGTCAGAAGCTGATGATGCGCGCCGGCATGATCCGAAAAGTTGCCGCCGGCATTTACACCTCTCTGCCGCTCGGCCTCCGCTCGATGCAGAAGATGGAGGCGATCGTCCGCGAAGAGATGAACCGCGCCGGCGCGATCGAGCTGTCGATGCCGACGATCCAGCCCGCCGAGCTGTGGATGGAGTCGAAACGCTGGGAGCGCTACGGCAAAGAGCTGCTGCGGGTCAAAGACCGGCACGAGAGAGATTTCGTCTACGCGCCGACGGCCGAAGAAGTCATCACCGACACGGTCCGCGACGCCATCAATTCGTATCGTCTGCTGCCGGTGAATCTCTATCAGATCCAGACTAAGTTCCGCGATGAAGTGCGTCCGCGCTTCGGCCTCATGCGCGGGCGCGAGTTCGTGATGAAGGACGCCTACTCCTTCCACGCCAGCCGCGAGTCGCTCGACGAGACGTACGAGAAGATGCGCGTCGCCTACAGCGCCGTCTTCCATCGCTGCGCGCTCGATCATGTCGCCGTCGATGCCGACACTGGCAACATCGGCGGCTCGGCTTCGCACGAGTTCATGGTGCTCGCGCAATCGGGCGAAGACGCCGTCGTCTCGTGCCCGAACTGCAAGTACGGAGCGAACGTCGAGAAAGCGACTTCGAAGTTCTTCAACGCGGATGCAACGCCGGCAGCGCTGACCGAGCTTGCGCCGATCCACACTCCCGGCACCCAGTCCATCGACGATGTCGGCAAGTTCCTTGGCAAGCCGACCTCGGAGCTGGTGAAGACGCTCGTCTTCGACACCGACAAAGGCTGCGTGATGGTGCTTCTGCGCGGAGACCGCGAAGGCAACGAGATCAAGATCAAAAACCACCTCGGCGCCGAGTTCCTGGAGATGATGCCCGACACGCGTTTCGAAGCCGCAACCGGCGGTCCTGTCGGCTACTGCGGTCCCGTCGGGACAAAGGCCGCGCGCGTCCTCGCGGACATCTCGCTGAAAGGCGTCGCGAACTGGGTCGTCGGCGGCAACAAGAAAGATACGCACATCGCCGGCGCCAATCCGGGGCGCGATTTCCCCGAGCCGGAGTACGGCGACTTCACGACAGTCTTCGCGGGCGATCCATGCCCGCGCTGCGAAACGCCGCTGCAAATTCATCGCGGCATCGAGGTCGGCCACGTCTTCAAGCTCGGAACGAAATACTCCGAACCGATGAACTGCACGTATCTCGACGAAAAGGGCGCACGCCAGCCGATGATCATGGGCTGCTACGGCCTCGGCATCGGACGTACCGTCGCCGCCGCGATCGAGCAAAGCCACGACGACGAGGGCATCATCTGGCCGATGCCGATCGCGCCGTTCGAAGTCGTCGTGACGCAGATCGGCAGGGAAGACAACGTCCGCGCAACCGCCGAGAAGCTGTATCAGAAACTGCGAGCAGTGGGAGTCGATGTGCTTCTCGACGATCGCGATGAACGTCCCGGCGTGAAGTTCAAGGACGCCGATCTGATCGGCTTCCCGCTACGCATCGGCGTCGGCGCCAAGAGCCTCGCAAACGGCCAGATCGAGTGGAGTTTCCGGCGCGATCGGGCCAAGCAACTCGGCGCCGCGGATGAGGTTTTGTCGCGAGTGATTGAGGAAGTGACAAAGGCGCGGGTGTAAGAACCCTTTGCACCACAGAGACACAGAGATCACTGAGTAACCATCGCACCTCTGTGTCCTCAGTGTCTCTGTGGTTCATTCTTTTTGACCCGCCGCGCTTCCAAATACTCCGCCACTTCCTCCACCGGCTTCGTGTTGAAGATTTCCTTCGCGGTCAGTCCTGCTTTGCGCGCCACCCACGTTCCGCTGATCAGCGCGTTGTATTCGTGGGTGGAGTGGGCATCGGGGTTGATGGTGAAGGTGACGCCGAGGTCGAGGGCGCGGCGGATGTGGCGCCAGTCGAGGTCGAGGCGGTTGGGATTGCCGTTGATCTCGATCATCACGTTGTTCGCGGCTGCTTTCTCGAAGATGCGCTCGTATTCGACTGTGTATCCGTCGCGTGTGAGGAGCTTGCGGCCGGTCAGGTGGCCGAGCATCGTTACGTACGGATTGTCGAGAGCGCGAAGCATGCGCTCGGTCATCTCGTCCTTCGTCATGGTGAAGCGCGAATGGATCGATGCGATCACAAAGTCGAATTTCGCCAACGTTTTCTCGTCGTAGTCAATTGATCCGTCGGGAAGAATATCGGCCTCGGTGCCGCGAAAGACGCGCATCGGGGCGACGCCTTTCTCCTGAACGGCAATCTCCTTCTGCTGATCGCGCAGGCGCTCGACCGTCAGTCCGCGGGCGTAGAACGCGGCGGGCGAATGATCGGAGATGCCTACGTAATCGAAGCCGCGTTCGCGCGCCGCGGCGAGCATCTCCCTCATTGTGTGGCGCCCATCGGAGAAGGTCGTGTGGACGTGAAACGTTCCTCGAAGATCCGAGACTTCGACTAGGCGTTTGTGACGTTTGCGCTCGAGATCGTCGCCGGCTTCGCGGCGTTCCGGATCGACCCACGCAAGACCGGACTTGTCGAACAGCTCCTTCTCCGTTCCTGCCCGTCCAAGCTTCCCGCCGCGCGCGAGGAAGGCCTCCACGAATTGCTGACTGCCCGTCGTGACCAGGAGCGTGGCGCCGAATGCGTCCGGCTTGGCGAAGTGGAACCAGACCTCGATCTCGTTGCGCGCAAACGCCTTCACGGTGGTTTCGTCGATCCGTTCGATGCGCTCGACGAAACTCTCGAGCGCGCGTACGACCGCCTCCTGCGCGCGTGTGGCGATGACGATATTGACGTTGCGAATGATCTCCAGCCGCCGCCGTACACTGCCTGAAACCTCGGCGTCTTCAATTGCTTCGATCGCGGCAAGGTGTTCGCGGATCTGTTCGCCAACCTCGACGCCGATCGGCAGCAGGAAGTGCGATTCGCGGCGGCGCGCCTTTTCGATCCCGCTCAGGATTGACTGCTCCGTCTTCGCGCCGAAGCCTTTCAGCGATGCGAGGCGGCCTGCGCGCGCTGCATCCTCGAGCTCACCGAGGCTGCCGATGCCGAGCGTCTCGTAAAGTACTCCGATCTTTTTCAATCCGAGCTTCGGCACGCGCATCAGCTCGAAGATGCCGGGCGGGTACTGGCCGCGAAGCTCTTCGGCGTATTTCGACGTGCCGGTTCGTACGAGCTCTTCGATGATGGCCGCCGTCGCTTTGCCGATTCCGGGCGTCTCGAGCAGCGTGCCGCCTGCGATGAGGTCCGCGGGCTCGCGATCGAGTCCGCGAATGCTGTTGGCGGCGCGCTCGAAGGCCAGCGCCTTGAAATGGTTCGCTTCGCTCAGCTCCAGGTAATCGGAGATTTCGTCGAGTGTGCGGGCGATGTCGAATTTGTTCATGTGCGGGGAGTCGGGGGTCGGGTGTCGGGTGTCGGGTGTCGGAGTGGGATATTAGTTCCGGTCGTACCGGAAAATCGATGGTCCCTCTCCGACTCCCGACCCCCGAACCGCGACCCCCGCGTAGAATCCCTCCATGCAAGCAACTGACCGGCTGAGCAATCGACTCATAGTTGCTATCGACCGCTCTTCGCGCGATGAGATTCTTCGCTTAGCCGATGCGCTCCACGGTTCGGTGGGACTGCTGAAGATCGGTCTGCAGGCGTTCGTGTCGAATGGGCCATCGATCGTGCGCGAAGTTCAGGAACGGGGCGCGAAGGTCTTTCTCGACCTCAAGATTCACGACATCCCGAACACCGCGCAGCACGCGGTGGCCGCGGCAGCTGCCCTCGGCGCGGAGATGGTCACGGTGCATGCTTCAGGCGGAACCGCGATGCTCCGCGCGTGCGCCGTCGACACCACGCTCGTCCTCGGCGTCACGATTCTCACGAGCCTCGACGACGCGGAATTGGCGCGCATCGGCTTCACTGGATCAGCACTCGACAATGCGACACGCCTGGCAAAGCTGGCTCAGGCCTCCGGTCTGCGCGGCATCGTCGCCTCGGCGCACGAGATCGCCGCGATTCGCGAAGCCTGCGGCAGCGACCTGCGCATCGTCGTGCCCGGCATTCGTCCCGAAGGCAGCGACGCCGGCGATCAGCGCAGAACGAAAACGCCCGCCGCGGCGATCGCGGCAGGCGCGGATTACATCGTCGTCGGAAGGCCGGTCACGGACGCGCGCGATCCGCGCGCGGCCGCAATGGCCATCGTCGATTCGCTAGTGTGAGGCCGCCTTCCGGCGCGCTACGCAATTGGATCCGGGTCCCGGGAAAAGGATCGGCTGGCTCGAGAACTGGCGGCGATTGCCGTTCACGTCGGTGCCGACCGCACGAAGGACGTGTACGCCTTTCGTCGTGGCATCGAGGTTCGCGGCGATCTGCCAGGTGAAGACGGGCGTGGTGGACGGAATGTCGTTGCGCGGTGCACCGGCCAGAGATGCCGAGCCGAGAGAGCCGCCGTCGAGGAAGAGCTCGACGTTGGTGATCTTCAACGTACCCGTCACCCAGCCGTGGATGTACGAGCCGCCGCAGACCGTGCCGTTAATAGTGTCGAACTCGATCCGGCCGCTCATCAACGGGCAGTCGCCGTAGGTCTGCGTGCCGGTCATTTCGCCGACGACATAGACCAGCGAGCCGACGGAGAGCGGGTTCCATTTCACCTCATCGCCCTGCGTGTAGGAGACCTGCTCGTACTGCCGCGGATCGCGTCCTTCCAACATCGCCGTTGCGTAATCGAAGACATCGAACGCGATCGTGCGGGCTGGCTGGAGCGTCTGGTAATCGAGCTCATCGATCATCGTGATCAGCCGTTCGTTCGCTTCATCGAAGACCGCTTGCGGATGGAAGATGATCGGGTTGGCGCGCTCGACCTGAAGGTTCGCGGTGGAGTGATAGGTGAAGGGGACGAAGAAGTTGCCGGACACGCTGCTCGGCACGATCTTGTAGGTGATGATCACGTTGTTGTTGCCGACGCCGAGGAGGTTCGAGCCGTTGCTGACCAGGAAGGTGCCCGGGACGGCGAGGCTACCCACGAGCGTCGGAGCGGACGGGCTCGTGAGATTCCACGCCACCGTGTTGGTGTTCGCCGCCGCGATCAGGAAGCCGAAGTTGAACGCGATGTCGTTGTAACCGCCGAGCGGGCTCAGAGACGTCGAAAGCGAGCTGACGCGCGTCGGAACGAGGGGATTGCTGACGTCATAGATGTCGATGGCGTTGAAACAGTTTGGCGTGGTTGGGCCGTTCGCGGAGCAGGGCAGGTCGGTCGCGGGATAGAGCGCGGCGAGTATGTTGCCATTGATGGCGAGGCGGTGATAGCGAAGTCCTTGCGTGCGCGAGATGAGGATCGGAGCTGTGCCCCCGGCGCGGACGCTACGCAGGTCGTAGATCTCCAGACCTGCTTCGCTGCTCACGTAGAGGAATCCGTTGGCGAAGGCCACGCCGCCTTTGGTCTCACGTGCGGCCAGCGCTCCGATGAAGTCTTCCCGCGCGATCTGCATATCGCCGAGATCGGTGACGGTGTAGGTCGTCAGCGTCTGCCCGCGCAGCGCAAACACCTGCGAGCCGAAGCGGAAGACGCCGTGCGGCGAGATGGCGAACGCAGTCGGCGCCGCGTTGGTCGCAACGAGCGTCAGAGGGCAGCTCGCCTGGTACTGATCGGCGAATGCCGCGGCCGGAACGAGGGCAGCGGCGACAAGGACAACGAGAGCGATCCGTGACAAAACGCGCATACATGCCTCCCAAAAACCACACCCAGAACGCGCTCCGCAGAGCAGTATTCGGATTCGTCTTAGCTCATAACTATCTATCAATCGGGTACTTTTTTCAACTTGCGGGCAGTGCGGGCAGCGTTATCTGCCCTGAACTTTGTCCTTCGCGATGCTGAAATCCTCGCGCCGCGCACAGGTCCGGACTCGCTCACGGCCCGTGTATGATGTCTCCACTCAGCCTTGGAACACGGGCAGGGATTGGAAACAACTCGGCCTTCCCGAGGCGTTACGAGTGAGAACTATGCTCGACGGTAACGTGCTCGTCCTCAACAGGGTCTTCCAGGCGGTGCAGATCACCTCTGCCCGCCGTGCGCTGACCTTGTTGTACAAAGGGCAGGTCAAGGCCGTCGACTCCGAGTATCGGACCTACGATTTCGACAACTGGGCCGATATCCCCGTCCAGGCAGACGATCACTACGTCCGCACGCCCAGCCGCAACATCCTGATCCCGCACGTCGTGCAACTGCTGATCTTCGACCGCCTCCCGCGGCAGGAGGTCAAGTTCTCGCGCGGCAACATCTATCTGCGGGACGGCAATCGCTGTCAGTACTGCGGCAAGAAGTTCTCGTCGTCGGAGCTTTCGCTCGATCACGTCGTGCCGATCTCGCGCGGCGGAAAATCGACGTGGGAGAACGTCGTCTGCGCCTGTCTTCCCTGCAATGTGAAGAAGGGCAACAAACTGCTCACCGAGACCGGCTTGCAGATCAAGAGGCAGCCGGTGCGGCCGCGGTGGCATCCGCTTCACCGCCTTCAGGGACGGAACTTCCCGGATATCTGGAAGAACTTCCTGGATGAGGCGTACTGGAATGTCGAACTGACGGAGTGACGCTGAGCTGCTAGTTGGGCGGCACGTAATCATGACGATCCGATGAACCTCACCGGGGCGAGAGTTCCTCGCATCTACGTCACCCGTCTGGGCTGTTGACGTTTTTGGAGAGACTCCCGCGCACCGAGTCTCAACCTTCGGCCACATCGATCTCGCCGGACGCGCGGAGCTCCCTTTTGCCGCGGCCAATCATCGCTGGGCTCGCGGAGCCTACGGGCCAGCCCTTCCGACATCAACGTCTGCAAAGATTTCGACGATCTGCCAAGCATAGCGGCAGGAACTCCTAACCATTCGCGCGGCGAATCGTACTCTCTCAAAACGACTGAATGAATGACCCGCCAAGCGGCGAGCCAACGTGAGAAGACGCAATCGAGGAGCCAATCGTGAAGAAAATGATTTCGTTGATTGGAGTGCTTTCTGTCGCTGTTGGTCTTTCGGCTCAGTCCCAAACTGCTTCGATGGCGCCCGCCCAGGTGACGCCCTCCGTCGCGAAACCAGTCGACCCGGTCGAGGTGATTGCAGACGCGTTCAGGACGCATGTGATCGTGGCCCTCGGCAACATCGAGTTTGCCGGTAACGAGCAAGGCCACGCCTTCCAGGTTTCTCTGCTTCGGGATCCAAGGATCTCTTCTGTGGTCGACGATATCGTTGTCGAATTCGGTGACGCGCGATATCAGGATGTGATCGATCGCTTCACGCGCGGCGAGGACGTTGCCTATGCGTCCTTACGTCATGTGTGGCAGGACACGACTCAGGTCGAATTCATCTGGGACTTGCCGATTTATGAGGACTTCTTTCGCGCCGTCCGTCAAGTCAATGCGTCGCTCCCGCGCGCGCACAGGCTCCGGGTGCTTCTCGCGGACCCGCCCATCGATTGGGCGACCGTACGCTCCCGTGAGGACGTGCAGAAGTACGCCTTGCAGCGCGACGCCTATGCCGTCGACCTGATCCGGAGAGAGGTACTGGCCAGGAAACACCGCG
>DATLVW010000447.1:0-2216 GCA_035577085.1 Thermoanaerobaculia bacterium | reverse complement strand
GAAGGTTGCCGTCCGCCTCGATGAAGTCCGCGGCGGTGCAGAACTCGAGTAGCTCCGGCCCGGTCGGTTCCCGGTCGAGCCCGAGCGCGCGCTGACAGGCCGCGATCTGCGCAAGGTCGAACTTGTCGACGCGCGCATGCGCGTGCCAGTTGATGGTGTCTTGCTGCATCAGCGCTTCCTTCGGTATACGGGACGGCACTGCGGACTGAACTAGTTCTTGCGCTTACGCTTTCGGGCGTAAATGACCTCGAGCCGTTCACGCTCACACTCTCGACAATGCCGACCGGACGAGCCCCAGTAGAAGTCGTCCCAGCAGTCGATGCGATGTTTTCCCGAGCCGCAGCGCACCGGCAGCGGTTCTCGCGGTATCCCAGCGCGAAGCAGAGCTTCGAGTCGTCGTCGCCATTCAGGATGACGTTCGAACACGTCTACGAGAGACGGATGAGGACCGTGAGCCTCGGCGGTTTTGCGTGCCGGTCGGTAACTCCGTGCTTGGAGAACCTCCCGCACGCGGTAGCTCATCTCAGGAGCGTCAGCATCAGGACGATGCCGGAGATGAACCCGAGCATGAAGTCGAACTGGTGCAACCGAAGCCGCCGATATGCGAGCCGTTCGGCCCGACTCATCAGCTAGGCGGATCGTTACCGACGAGTGGCGGCTTGGCCGAGTTCCGGTTCCCGTCGAACGCCTTGAAGGTGTCAGCGAGGACTGGCGCAGTCGTGCCCACCGCGATGCCGAGTAGGACTTGTGCGCCACCATCGAGCGCCCCGAGCGGCGAACCACCCTGAACAAGCACCAGCGAACCTGTCGCTGCGGAGTGGGCGGCGAGTGCGATCGCGGCAATCCCCGCAAGACAGGAGAGGACAATCGACAGTGCGCCGTTCCAGTCCTTCGCCTTCCCGAAGCGGATGAGGTTCTGGAACGTGTAGAGCGCCGTCCCGAGCAGGATGAGTGGGGTGAAGGACGTGAAGTTCATTAATGCCTCACTATGTAGAGGATGAGCGCGAGGATCGCGAGAATGATGAGGATGAGAACAAGCAAGACGGCTCCTAGTGCGGTTCGGGGAGTTCCGGGTCGCCGGGCCGGGTGATGCCATCGAGGTACGCGCGCAGCGCAGCGATCTCGTCGAGCGCGGCGGTGAGCCGTGAGTTGACGAGGACGTGAATCTCGTCGAGCTTCTCCTGCGTCACCGTCGAGGTCGTTGCCAGGAGTTCGGCGGCTTCCTTCACTCGGTCGGCTACGGCGTCTTGACGTTTGTAGTCCTGACGTTTCAGTATCAGCGGGCCGACGAAGGCGAAGGCTCCGACGATCACCGCTACGAGGACCGCGGACATCACGAACCCTTGAGGGCCGGCGGGCACACCTTCTTCACCGTCTGCGCGTAGTTCACCTTCGCTTCTTGCTGCATCCGCACGACGAGGGGCCCATATTTCGTCTGGTCACGTCCTGCGGCGAGAAGATCGGCGATGTCTTTGCGGAACTGCTGCTCGGCGTCCGCTTGCACGTCACGGATGCAGTCGTTGCGCTTCGAGTTATAGCGAAGGAGTGCAGTGTTGTTCTTCGCGGAGTTCACCGCGCCGTACATCGACGCAACACCCGCAAGCGTCGCAACTGTGAGGACTGCGATGATGACGAGGAGCGCTACTGATTTGCCGCCGCTATGCATGTCCACCATCCCGCAAGAGCCAGTCAGGCAGATCGATGCCATTCGAGCGGAGCATGTTCACCAGCGCGTTCACCTGGAACTTGCAGGCGAGGTTCTCTGCTTTCAGTGCGGCGACATCGTTCTTGAGGTCTTTGATTTCGTGGCCCCGTTCATCGCGTACTCGGCCGTTCTCCCGGAACAGTTGGATGACGAGCACCGACGCTGCCGAGAACAAGCCAACAATTCCCGTCGCGGCGAGGATTGGGGCCAGCGCGCTGTCCATCGGTGTCGCCGCCCGTCCTCGGTGGACTTACGCAGTGAATGAGAAGTGAAAGTCAGCGAAGGACCCGTCCTTCTGGAGATACTGCTGCGTGAACCCGCCATCCGCCGCGTGGGTAGTGCCCATGTATGGCGCGCCACCCGAAGGAGGGACAACCACTTCCAGCCCGAGCACGTTCTTCGGTGTCTGGCCGGCGAGCTTCGCCCCGTTACCCAATCGGATGTTCCCGGCCGCGTCGATCGATGCACTCCGCGTCCGGTTCGGCTTCGACGGGTGCTGGAGGTCGAAGAA
>DATLVW010000446.1:0-5275 GCA_035577085.1 Thermoanaerobaculia bacterium | reverse complement strand
AGAGCGGCTGATGGCGCGCCTGAACGTCGGAGCAACGGAGCTTCATGAGGGAAGCTGTCTCGCGCGATGAGGGCGACCCGCGGAGCGTGCGAACTGTCGGACCGTGACGAGATCGGCGTCGGCAACGTGGCGCACGTCGCTAACATTCAGCGTGAGCAAAGCGCCGGTTCGACCAGACGCCGTAACGAATTCGACCTCGATGCCGTCCGGCTCGTAGATTTCGACGATCGTGCCGAGGTCGCCGATCCTGAGCCCATGCTCAGGGAGATCGCGATTGAGAACAACGGGTTCCCACAAGGAGTAATCCATCACGCGATCACCATACTTCCTTACTGACCGGTGACCTCAATCGGTCTCTTCATGTAGATTCGAGCGCTGAACTCTGGCGAGGTGCTCGTCAAGGTTGTACGCCCGCGCCTCTCCGCGAGCGACGACTGGAACCTCAGTCTCTCTCCGGTTCGACGCGGGCGTCTGGATCTTTACCCGATGCGTCACTTCCCCGCCCCCGCCAACTTCCTTGCCGTCTCCTGCTGCATCGCCATCAGCTCGTTGATCTCGGGCGCGCCGGCCGGGATCTCGGACAGGCGTTGTGAGATTTCGAGAGCGTTGCGGGCGCACTCCCAGTTCTCGAGGCGGACGTGCTCGCGGGCGATGTGAAAGTAGGGGTAGTAGTCGATCAGCCACATTCCGTACATGCGGGCGTGGCGTTGCGGGTTCGGGCGGAGCGCGACGGCGTCGATGAGCTGCCGGAGAGCGCGGGGATAGTCGCCCTTCTGCTCGAGCTCCAGCGCCAGCTCATAACGCGCGTACCAAGGCGCATCGGAGAGCTTCGCGTCGGGCAGATTGCATTTGTTCAGGACGTCGTTGCGCAGCGTGTTGAACTCCGCCTCGCTGAGAATCGGCGGCCGCTCGGCGTAGACGGCGTATGCAGGCAGGGCGAACTTGCCTGTGCTGTCGCCGCGGAGCAGCAGTTGATACGCGACGAGCAGCGGCCGTCCCGCCTCGCTCCTGATCGCCACGCCGCTGTCCTCGGCGAGCGCGAGTTGCTTCCGCGCCGCCGCGACATCGCCCGACATCTGATCGGCGATCGCGAGATACAAATGAGGGAGATAGTCGGTGTACTGCCGCGGCGCCGTGGCGAGCTGCAACCCTTCCGCGGGATGCGCCGCCAGCGCCGCCTCGAGCTCCGTACGCGCGGCAGCGGCATTTCCCTGCTCGATGAAACGAACGCCGCGCTCGTAGTGTTCGTACCAGCTAGCCGAAGACGTAGCGAAGAAGAGTACGACCGCAAAGATCGTTGGGATCATCGTGGGTCTCCAAGGTTGGGAATGGGAGATTCTAACCCGCGTCCGGCGAAGGCTGGCTTGTTGGCGCTGTGGGCCAGCGGCTACAATCAATACAATGACCGAACGAGCACAAGCCGTCCTGCGCGAGGCGATGTCGCTGCCAGCCGACGAGCGAGCCGATGTCGCCGCGGAATTACTGGCCAGCCTTGACGACGACGCGCCCGAGGATCCGGCCGCGGTTCAAGCTGCGTGGACGAAGGAAATCGAAAGGCGCGCCCGCCGAGTGCTGGCCGGTGAATCGTCGGGTCAGCCGTGGGACGACGTGCGCGACCGAGTGGCGCGCCGCCTCAAACAGCATTGATCCTTCCATTCCGTATCGAAAGCGAAGCTGCCGAGGAACTCGAGGAGGCGGCCGTGTGGTACGAGCAACAACGGCCTGGGCTCGGCGGTGAATTCATGGAAGCGGTCGATGATGCGCTTGCCTTCCTCGCTCATTGGCCTCATACGGGAACTCCAGTTCCTGATGTACCAGTGGATGCTACTGTGCGTCGTGTACCGATCCGGCGGTTTCCTTATCAAATCGTGTATCTCGAGATGACCGACGCGATTCGGATTCTCGCGTTTGCGCACGATCGGAGAAGGCCCGGGTACTGGCACACGCGAGTCATCCAATAGCTTGGAGCGCAAGAACATCCCCGGGCTACACTTCGCCCATGCGCCACCTCACCGCTCTCGCTCTCCTTCTTTTCGCCTTCGCCGTTCACGCACAAGCGCCTGCGCCGGTCGAAGCCGACTTTCTCGTCAAGGATTTTCACTTTGCCAGCGGCGAAGTGTTGCCTGAGGCGAGGATTCACTATGCGACGATCGGGACGTTGCGGAAGACGGCGCATGGGTCCAACGCTGTGCTCGTGCTGCACGGAACGGGCGGATCACTCAAGCAGTTTCTCAATGACCACTTCGCGGGCGTGCTATTCGCGCCGGGTGGGCTGCTCGATGCCAATCGGTACTTCATCGTCATCCCCGACAACATCGGTCACGGGAAGTCGAGCAAGCCGGGCGATGGATTGCGCGCGAAGTTTCCTCACTACGGCTACAACGACATGGTCGAGCTGCAGCATCGGCTGCTGTCCGAGGGGCTCGGCATCGATCATCTGGCAGTGGTCATGGGGACGTCGATGGGCGGGATGCAGACGTGGATGTGGGGAGAGCGCTGGCCGGACGCCGCCGACGCGCTCGTGCCGTTGGCAAGTGCACCGGCGCAGATCGCGGGGCGCAATCGCATCTGGCGGAAGATGATGATCGACGATCTGCAGCGCAACGACCTCGCTGCCGCGTTGCAGATTCTGATCCTCGTCGGCAGCAGTCCGCTGCAATGGCAGAAAGCGGCGCCTACCCGCGATGACGCCGACCGCTGGATCGCCGAGCAGATGAAGTCTCGGACCGCTACGAACGACGCCGACGATCTGCTCTACGCCATCGAGTCGTCGCGCGACTATGACCCGGCTCCGCAGCTCGATCACATCACCGCACCGCTGCTGGCCATCAACTCAGCGGACGACTTCATCAACCCGCCCGAGCTCGGCATCATGGAGAGCGCGATCAAACGCGTGAAGCACGGACGCTACCTGCTAATACCGATCAGCGACGCCACCCACGGGCATGGCACGCACACGTGGGCTCCTGTGTGGGAGAAGCAGTTGCGGGAGTTCCTGGAGGCCACGCCGGCCGCAGCTTGGCGGTGACGTCGTTTCTGGAGTCCCCCGACTCAAGTTTCTTGAGTCCGGACCTTAGTTCTTGAGTCTGGACCTTCGTTTCCAAGGTCCCGACCTAGTTTCTTGAGTCCGGACCTTCGTTTCTAAGGTCCCGACCTTAGTTTCTTGAGTCCGGACCTTCGTTTCAAGGTCCCGACCTTAGTTTCTTGAGTCCGGACCTTCGTTCCAAGGTCCCGACCTTAGTTTCTTGAGTCCGGACCTTCGTTCTAAGGTCCCGACCTTAGTTTCTTGGGTCCGGACCTTAGTTCTAGGGTCCCGACCTTAGTTTCTTGGTCCGGACCTTCGTTTCTAAGGTCCCGACCTAGTTTCTTGGGTCCGGACCTTAGTTCTAGGGTCCCGACCTTAGTTTCTTGGGTCCGGACCTTAGTTTCTAGGGTCCGGACCTTCGTTTCTTGAGTCCGGACTCAAGATTTGTGTGTCGGAAGCATCTATTTTGGAATGCGTCACGGTAAAACTTACCGAATGCATCGATCTGCGTCCATCTGCGTCATCTGCGGATCGGTCCCCACCTGATTGATCCGCAGATCTCGCAGATGGACGCAGATAAAGGCTGGTACGCCGCGTTCCGCACCCAACTTCATCGTTAACCAAACGTCCAAACCTCCGTACAAGCCCTTCGGAGCTCGGAGATCACCTATGCGGAAGCTATGGAGAACGTTGTTCATACTGGTCGTGCTGGCGGGCGCGAGCGCGGGCGTGTATGCCTGGACGCGCAGCGGAAAGAAAGACGACGGCCTCAAGCAGGTCGAAGTCATCCAGGGATCGATCGTCGAAAAGGCGGTCGCCGTCGGGCAGATCCAGCCGCGGCAGAAGTTCGCGGTCAAATCGAAAATATCGGGCATCGTCAAACGTGCCCTGGCGCAGGTCGGGGACACGGTGCAGGCCGGCGATCCTCTTTTCGAGATCGCGCCTGATCCGACGCCGATGGAGGTAACCGAGGTCGACAGGCAGGTTGAATCGGCCTCGGCGTCGTATCGGAAAGCGGAAGGCGACTACCAGCGCTCGCTGCAACTCTCGCGCTCCGGCGTGCTGCCGAAATCCGACGTCGAAGCGAAGAAAGAATCGTACGACCTTGCGCGCGTAGCGATGACGAAGGCCGAGCAGAACCGCGACCTCACGCGCAAAGGGCGACTGACCGTCTCCGGGACCGAATCGATCATCCGCGCGCCGGCGGCCGGCACGATTCTCACCCGCACTGTCAATCCGGGCGATCCGATCGTTCCCCTCACCTCGTACCAGCCCGGCACCGAGATGGCCACCGTCGCCGACATGCGCGATCTCATTTTCAAGGGTACGGTTGATGAGATCGATGTAGGCAAGCTCTCCGTCGGCATGCAGACGCGCATCAAAGTCGGTGCGCTCCCCACCGACGTCGTCACCGGCCACGTCTCGCGCATCGCTCCGCAGGCGCAGCAGAAGGAGGGAGCAACGCTCTTCGACGTCGAGGTCGAGCTCGAGCCGAGCAAGATCACGCTTCGCGCCGGCTACTCGGCAAACGCCGACGTCATCATCCGCGAGCACAAAGACGTACTCGTCATCCCGGAGCGGCTCGTCACGTTCGGCGACGGTGGCAAGACAGCCAGCGTCGAAGTGCCCGGCAGCGATCCGAAGTCTCCGAAGAAGGTCAACATCAAGACCGGCATCAGCGACGGCCTGAATGTCGAAGTGCTGTCCGGCCTGAAGAAGGGCGAGAAGGTCGTGGAGAGACCGCCGAAGGAAATTTCTTAGTTGCGCGGCCCTGGCGGGCCGCGCGTTGTCGGTTGTCGGTTGGTTGCGCTTCGCGCGTTGTCAGTTAGCAACGCGGTACATGCGAGACGCACTCGCCCTGCATCGGCCAGGAACGTTGGAAAGAAACAGAACGGAACGTGAGTAACTGACGACGCGCGAAGCGCAACTAACCGACAACCGACAACCAACTCACGCCACGCGCAATCATGAAAGACGTACTAAAACAGCTTGCCCGCGACCTCAAGGCTGAGAAGCTGCGGACCTTCCTCACGATCTTTGGCATCGTCTGGGGAACGGTCGCCATCAGCCTGATGCTCGCCTTCGGCACAGGACTGCACACGCAGCTCATCAAGTCGACTGCCGGTCTCGGCGACCGCATCGTCATCGCCTGGCCGGGCCTTACCTCGATCCCATTCGAAGGGCTCGGCAAGGGACGAAAAGTCCGCATCACCGACGACGACCTTGCCACCGCGCGCGGCAATGTTCCGG
>DATLVW010000445.1:0-6749 GCA_035577085.1 Thermoanaerobaculia bacterium | reverse complement strand
GCATCGTCCCAGCAATCGGACGGGCTCGAGCCTTCCGCTAACTCGATCAACGTCAGCAGTGTTTTGCGCCGCTCCGCATCGTTCCTGGCGTCCACGGCCGGAAGTGTACAATCCCGCCCGACCATGCCGCTGCCCAAAAGTATTCTTTGCAGCTCCTGCAGGAAGATGTACCCCGAAGGCTGGAAGCGCTGTCCCTACTGCGGTTTCGACGATGTGCGTGCGCGGCAGGACGGGCCGATCCGGAAGTTCATGCAGAAGAAGCTGCAGGAGTTCGAGCAGCGGACGGGCCGGAAAGACGCGCGGCGAGACGGCGGCGGTGCCCGCCCGCCCAGGCCGGATGGGAGACCACAAAAGCAGCAGCAGCAGCGGGAGAAGGGCCGTGACGGGCGTCCGCAACGGCCTCCACAACGCGGCGGACAGCCTCAACGTCCTCCTCAGGCGCGGCCACCGCAGCAGCAGGCCGCCGCGCAGCCCGAGGGGGAGCGGACCGGACGTCGTCGCAGGCGTCGTCGCGGTGCCGGGCGCGGAGAGGCCGGAGCTCCAACGGCGGGCGGTGCACCGGCAGCAGCGACTCCGCGTCCGCCACAGAGGCCACCGCACGAGGGTCGCCCTCCGCGTCCGCCGCAAGCAAAAGCGGACGGCGGAGCGCCGCGCCCCGAGGGTGAAGGCGGATCGAAGCGGCGGAGACGTTTCCGTCGTCGCCGGCCGGGCGGTGGTGACGGCGGTGGACCCCAGAGCGGCCCGCCAGCTACGTAATCGCGCCGGCTTGCTCGATTGAGGCGGAGGCGGGTACCGGCACCGGTGCGTTCGGCCGGTTCATGCGGAGGTGGCGCACCGTGCATTCCGCAAAGCCTTCGCATCGAACGCAGTAGCGGTCTGAATGCTCCGGCTTGAAGTCGCCCGGAGAACAGATGTTCACGCCGCTGACGATTTCCCGCTCGGCGAGCTTGATCAATCGATCGATGTCGGTCACCGATCCGGTCTCGATCGCCCTCTTGACAGCCGTCACTCGCGTGACGTTGCGCGTCGCCGTGATCACTGCTCGGTCATCGGAATCGACCTTGGCTGTTCCGCCAGCGCCACTCGTGACGAGCGCGAGAACGCGGATCCGCTGCGAGATGTAATAGCCGAATCCCACCGCTGCACCCGCAAGTGCAGCAAGGTTTGCTTTGCTGCCGAAGAAGACGCCGGTCAGCAGCGCAGCGAGGGCCAGCCATGCCAGAAAGGTGATGCGAATCGGAAGAATCGTCGATAGGGAAAAGGTCTGGTCGCGGTTCAGAGCCGCGTAGACGAACAGAAGTGTGAAGTTGATGAAGAACGAGCCGAGAAGCGGCGTGTTGAACCATGCCGCCACCAGTGCTGTGGCGAGCGTCGACATCAAATAGAAACGAAGAAAATGTCCGGTCCCCCACTCCGCTTCCACTGCGAACCCCATGAGAGAAAGCAGCACGAGATTGAGAAAGAGTGTCAGGACGGGCGGAATCGTGAAGAGGCCGAGGTGTCCGGCCTGCGCGAACTGGTAGGTGAAGAGGCGCCAGATCTCTCCGGCGGCGACGGCGTCACGATCGAATCCAAAAAGCTGCGTGAACTTCACACCGTCCTGAAACTGCAGAAAGAAGAAGGCGATATTCAGGAACAGCAGAATGTACGTCGAGCGCAGATTCTCCCCGCGGCTGCGGAACATGACGGTCCGAACATACCCTCGCGATTGAATAGTTCAACACTCCCGGCGGGATTTGATACGAATCAGACTGGGGAGGTGTTGAACTGTTTACCGGGCGACTACGTTGTCCATGCCTTCGAACTTCAGCGTGTTTCCTTCGGCGAGGTGATGCTTCGCTGCCACCCCCGCTGCCAGCTCCAGGACCGACGACGCCTCGGCGTGAGGGGGGTAGTTCGGGCAGGGGTCGGCCTTGCACGGCGGGACGTCATGCGCGATGTGCACGATGCGATGGTTGGCGTCGCTCCAGATCATGTCGAGCGGAATGAGCGTGTTCTTCATCCAGAATGGATACTCGCCCGCTTGCGGGAAGAGAAAAATCATTCCGCGGTCATCGGCGAGATGATCCCGGTACATCAGACCCTGGGCGCGCATTTCTTCATCCGCCGCGACTTCGACCGCTATGAAGGATTTGTCCGGAAGGATGATTCGCGGAGAGGCCGCGTCCGCAGGGGCCATAGCCGCTGACGACGGCGTCGGTGGCGGCACCCGTTGCGCACAGGCAAGCGCGCATGCGAGAAGCAGAGCTAAGCTAATTCTCATTTTCGATCTCCATGGACTCATCCGGACGCCCTTCCCGTACGATGAGATCGTACTTCTTGGCGTAGTAGCGGAATGAGCGGAAGGACATCTTCAGCAGTTCGGCGGCCTGGGTCTGCACGCCACCGCAGCGCTCGAGGGCTTTGAGCATGAAGAACTTACCGATGCCCTCGAGATGGTTTTCGAGTGAGATCCCATCGGCCGGCAGTTCGAACGTCATGTCAGGAATGGCGCCACCGAGGAGGACGTGCTCTGGGAGAGACTTCGTCGTGAGAACGTCCGACGACTCCAGCGCGATCATCCGCTCGATGACATTCTCCAGCTCACGCACATTGCCGGGCCAACTGTACTTCTCGATCAGCCGCATCGCATCCGCCGAAATCCGTTTTTGAGGGACGCCCAGTGTCTTCGAGTACTTGGTGATGAAGTGCTCGACGAGCAGAGCGATGTCCTCCCTGCGCTGGCGCAGTGGAGGGAGTGTGATGGGGATGACGTTGATTCGATAGAAGAGATCCTCGCGGAAGGTACCGGCGCGGATCGACTCCGCAAGGTCGCGGTTCGTCGCCGCGATGACGCGGACTTCGACCTGCGTCTCGCTGTTCGAACCGACGCGCCGCACGACGTGATCCTGAAGAACGCGCAGCAGCTTGATCTGCATCGCGGTCGACGTCTCGCCGATCTCATCGAGAAAGATCGTGCCGCGCTCCGCCTCGTGAAACAGCCCGCGCTTCTCGCGAATCGCGCCGGTGAACGCGCCACGCTCGTGGCCGAACAGCTCCGACTCCAGCAGCGTCTCGGGCAGCGCACCACAGTTGATCGAAACGAACTTTCCTCGGCGCCCCGAGGTGTAATGAATGGCCCGGGCGATCAGCTCTTTGCCGGTGCCGGAGTCGCCGGAGATCAACACGGTCGACGTGGTCTTGGCGATCCGCTGCACGACTGAAAAGATCTCCTGCATCCGTGCGCTGCGCCCGATGATGTTGGAGAACGTGAATCGCTCTTCCAGCGCCGTGCGCAGGTGGATGTTCTCGTCCTCGAGCTCTTTTCGCTCGACGGCGTTGCGGACGATGATCTTCAGCTCGTCGATATCGAACGGTTTGGCGATGTAGTCGAAGGCGCCGGCTTTGAGCGCCTCGACCGCCGACTTCGTCGACGTGTGAGCAGTGATCATGATGACCGCCACCGAAGGAGACGACGCTTTCACCTCGCGCAGCAGGTCGATGCCGGAGCCATCCGGCAGCATGAGGTCGCAAAGGATGAGATCTGGCTCGTGCTTCGCGTGCGCGCTGCGCGCAGCGGCAAGTGAGCCTGCCGTTTCGACGCGCCAGCCCTCTTCTTCAAAAACGATCGAGAGGAAGTCGCGCAGCGACGCCTCGTCGTCAACGATCAGTACGTCCACGATTTCACCGCGGCGATTATAGGGCTCGCTCCTCGCGCATCGCGACCGCGATGCCCGCGGCGATGACCTGACCGATCAGGAAGAGCGACGACATTCCGTGCAGGAATCCGAAGTGCCGTCGCAACGGATCGTCGGGCGAGAGGCTGCTGATCGGCACCAGGGAGTCGAGACGCATCATACGGATGCGGGTGTCGAGCAGCGCCTGCGAGGACGCCAGAAGGATGGCGATGAAGAGGAGGATGAGCATGACCGGACGGCTGCGGCGCCACTCCAGCAGCAGGAGCAGAAGCGGCGCAAAGAGGGCGATGTAGTGCCAGCGCGTGAGAACGGCTCCGACGACATTCGCGGCGTCGGTCGCATTGCTCGCTGCAGCGAATGCCGCGGCGGCGGTGAGGATGAGGAATGCGCCGCTGCCGAGCCACAACGCGCGAACGAGCCGCGCGATGGCGAGCGAGAAGGGGTGTGGTCGGGAGACGCGGACTCCGGCGGGCGGTGGAACGGTATTGTGTTCGACAACGGGGACGGGCGCACTCGGTTGTTCGACAGCCTCGGGTACCGTCTCCTCCTCAACGGCCAACGGCGAGACGGTGGATGCTTCTTCGCCTGTCGGCTCTGCAACCGGCTCATCGGTCATCGAAACACCTCGCGGATCGCTTCATCGTACGGCGCACGCAGCACGCCGCGGTCGGTAATGATGGCTGTGATCAGCCGCGACGGCGTGACATCGAATGCCGGGTGCCGCACGCTGATGCCTTCCGGCGCGATCGAGACGTTGTTGATCGACGTCACTTCTGCGGCGCTCCGTTCCTCGATCGGGATCTGCGCGCCGGTCGGGCAATGCACATCGATCGTCGATAACGGAGCGGCGACGTAAAACGGCACTCCGTGCGCGTTGGCCAGAACGGCCACCGTGTACGTTCCGATCTTGTTCGCTGCGTCGCCGTTGGCGGCGATGCGGTCAGCGCCGACGATCACCGCATCGAACTTGCCTTCCTGGAAAAAGTGACCCGACATGCTGTCGGTGATGAGCGTGACGTCGATCCCTTCCTCGTGCAGTTCCCACGCGGTCAGCCGCGCGCCCTGCAGATACGGCCGCGTTTCGTCGGCGAAGACCGCCACCCGCTTGCCACCCTCGACGGCCGCACGAATCACGCCCAGCGCGGTGCCGTAACCGGCCGTGGCCAGTGCGCCGGCGTTGCAATGGGTCAGTACCGTCACGGAATTGCCGAGGAGCGCGGCGCCGTATTGGCCGATACGTTTGCAGGCCGCCACATCCTCGCTGAACATCGCCTCCGCCTCGGCGGTCAGATCGCGTCCGGCATCGCGTGCGCGCAGCATGCGATCGAGGGCCCACATCAGGTTGACGGCTGTGGGACGTGATTTGCGCAACTCGGCTGCCGCGGCATCGACATCGTCGCCGCGCTGTGCTGCCAGCGCGACGCCAAACGCGGCCGATACGCCGATGGCCGGTGCGCCGCGGACCATCATGTCGTGGATGGCGTCGGCGACCTCGTGCGCATCGTGCAACGCGACGTAGCGTACTTCTCGCGGCAAAAGGCGCTGATCGAGCAACTCGAGCGCGTCGCCGCGCCAACGGATAGGTTCAACGTGCATGGGCTTCGCAGTGAAACGCGTCGTTATACTACGCGCCGAGTCAGACACCACTGTGTGCGGACTCAGAAAACACTTGGAGAATCAATGATCAGGGTAGGAGTGAATGGTTTCGGGCGGATCGGGCGGAATGTGCTGCGCGCCTCGCTCGAACGGAAACTCGAAATCGAATTCGTGGCCGTCAACGATCTCACCGACGCGGCCACGCTAGCGTATCTGCTTAAGTACGACTCCGTGCATCACACGATTCCGAACGATGTCGGCCACACCGACAAAAGCATCACCGTCGATGGAAAAGAGCTTCGCGTCTTCGCGTCTCCCGATCCCAACGACATTCCCTGGGGCGACCTCGGCGTCGAGATCGTGGTCGAGTCGTCGGGCCGCTTCACGTCGAAGGCCAAGGCCGAACGCCATCTTCGCGGCTCCGTCGAGCACGTCATCATCTCCGCCCCTTCAAAAGATGCCGACGTCACGATCTGCATCGGCGTCAACGAAGGCGTCTTCGATCCGGCTGCGCACAAGATCATTTCGAACGCCTCCTGCACGACGAACTGTCTCGCGCCTGTGGCGAAGGTGCTCCACGAAACGTTCGGGATCGAGATGGGGATCATGACCACGGTCCACTCGTACACGAACGACCAGGAGATTCTCGATCTGCCCCACAAGGACGTGCGTCGCGGGCGTGCGGCGGCGATGTCGATGATTCCTACCACGACCGGCGCGGCCAAAGCGGTCGGCTTGGTCCTGCCGGAGCTGAAGGGTCGCTTCGACGGTATCTCGGTGCGCGTGCCGACGCCGAACGTTTCGCTGGTCGATCTGACGTTCCGGACGGAGAAAGCAACGAACCCCGAGGAGATCAATCAGGTGCTCCGCGACGCCGCGAAGGGGCCGCTCAAGAACATCCTCGATTACTCCGACGAGCAATTGGTTTCCGTCGACTTCAACCACAACCCGCACTCCTCGATCATCGACACGACCTTCACCCGCTCGGTCGATCCGCACATGCACAAGGTGCTGGCGTGGTACGACAACGAGTGGGGCTATTCGAATCGGATCCTCGATCTGATCGCCTATGTTGGACGGGTGAAGAAGGACGCCCCGCGAAGCGCATGATCCGGATCCGAACGCTCGACGACCTGACGCTCTCCGCCGGAGCACGCGTTTTCTATCGCGTCGATTACAACGTACCGCTCGATGGTGCTCGGATCACCGACGCGACGCGGATCGAAGAGACGCTGACGACACTGCGCCGTCTGCAAGATGCCGGCGCCGCCATCGTGATCGCCAGCCACCTCGGACGCCCAAAAGGCGAGCGCAGAGCGAAGTACTCGCTTGAGCCGGTGCGCGCGATGCTGGCCGAGCTCCTCGGCGCCGAGGTTCAGTGGGCGGCTGATTGCATTGGAGATGAGGCGGAAGCAAAGGCCTCGCAACTGAAAGCGGGCCAGATGCTGCTTCTCGAAAACCTTCGCTTTCACGCCG
>DATLVW010000444.1:0-2256 GCA_035577085.1 Thermoanaerobaculia bacterium | reverse complement strand
TGTCTGCCTTCGGAGCGCGGCCAAACGAGACCACACAGTCGCCGAGCTCGTTCGCCAGTCGCCGTCCGTATTCGTCGTCGATGTTGACGATCGCGGTCTTACGCGTGCGGTCGATCTGATCGAACAGAATCCGCTTCGCCGCGAAGTAGTCCTCGAAGTTCTTGTGAAAGTCGAAGTGATCCTGCGTCAGGTTCGTGAAGACGGCCGCGCTGAAATGCATGCCGAAGGTTCGCTTCAGGGCAAGGGCGTGCGACGACACTTCCATCACCGCGTTGTGGACGCCGGCCTCGACCATCTTGGCCAGCCACTGCTGGAGAACGACGGCATCGGGCGTCGTGCGATCGGCCGTGAGCCGCTCGTCGCCGGCGCGGTATTCGATCGTGCCGACGAGTCCGACCGGCCCGCCCGCGGCGTCGAAGACCGACTCGATCATCTTCGTCGTTGTTGTTTTACCCGAGGTGCCGGTGACGCCGACGAGCGTGAGGTGGTCGACGGGGCGGCCGTAGAAATTGGCCGCGATCGTCGAAAGCGCTGCACGGGAATCGTCGACTTCGACGAGTACAGGCGCGTCCGCCGTCGTCTCGCTGACGACTGCCGCCGCTCCTTTGCTGAGCGCCGAGCCGATGAAGCGGGCGCCGTCGGTCTGGAATCCCGGAACAGCGACGAAAAGCGATCCGGCGGCGGCGAGCCGTGAGTCGGCGGTAACACTTGCGATCTCGACACTGAGGTCCCCGCAGCTCGTCCGCACAGGAACATCGCGCAACAGTTCGCGCAGCTTCATCGCGCTCCCTCCGCAAGAGTGAGCACGACCTGATGATCGACCGGCAGAGCTTCGCCGGGCATGGGTTGTTGTGTTTGGACCACTCCGCTCCCCGAGGCACGGATCCGGAAGCCTGCTGCGGTCGCGCGCGCCAACGCTGCTCGTGCGTCGAGGCCGCGCAGGTCAGGCACTGCCGATCCCGCTGCCGGCAAAGGCTTCTGCGAAAACGTCGCCAGCATCGGAGCGGCGACATCGATCGTCCGCGCCGGGATGGAGGGAGGAACGCCGAGGTAGCGGAGAGTCGACTCGGCGATCTCTTTGAAGGCGGGCGCGGCAATCGTGCCGCCGTACTGCTCCCCCTTCGGCTCATCGACCATGACCAGGATGACCAGGCGCGGCCGGTCCGCCGGAACGTAACCGGCGAACGAAGCCACCACTTTGTCCGGCGAGTAGCCTCCGCGCGTTGCCTTCTGCGCGGTGCCGGTCTTCCCCGCAACCACATGCTCCGCGAGCGCCGCGCGCACACCCGTTCCGCGGCTGACGACCGATTTGAGAATCTCGTTCAGAACCGCGGCCGTCTTTTCGGAGATGACGCGCACCGGCGCCCCCACGGGCGGCACATCGAGCACGTTTCCGCTCGCGTCGGTGACCTTGTCGATGATGCGCGGCTGCACGCGCAGTCCGCCATTGGCAACCGTGGCCATCGCGGTCAGGACCTGAAGCGGCGTCACGCCGATCTCCTGGCCGATCGACAGCGAGGCGTTGGAAAGCTGCGACCACTGATCCGTGCGCCTCACGCGTCCCGACGCCTCACCGGGAAGTGCGATGCCGGTTCGTTCACCGAAGCCGAAGCGCCGGATGTAGCGATAGAACCGGTCCTGCCCCAACGACAGACCGACGCGGATGGCGCCGACGTTCGATGAGTGCGTCATGACGTCCTCGAACGTGATGAGTCCGTAGCGGGCGTGGCCGTGCTCGTGGATCTGCGTCGCGCCGATCTGAATGTACCCATCGGCGCAGTCGATGATCTGCGACGGAGTGACCACGCCTTCTTCGAGACCCGCCGACGCCGTCACGATCTTGAATGTCGAGCCGGGCTCGTAGGTGTCCTGCACGGCGCGGTTCTTTCGCGCGTCGGGCGGAAAGTCGGGGAAGCGATTCGGATCGAACGATGGATTGGAAGCCATCGCCAGAATGCGGCCATCGCGCGGATCCATGACGATGGCGACACCATCCAGCGCGTGATACTGATCGACGACACGCCCCAGCGCGCGCTCGGCGATGAACTGAACGACGGAGTCGATCGTGAGGTAGACGTCTTTGCCGTCGATCGGCCGGTTCGGACCTTCGCCGCCGACCTGGTACATGCCGCGCCGGGCATCGCGCAACAGGGTGATGCGGCCGGCGCGCCCGCGAACCTGCGCGTCGAACGAGTGCTCGATCCCGCCGAGACCTTCGCCGTCGAGCCCGACGTATCCGATGACATTCGCAGCCAG
>DATLVW010000443.1:0-4946 GCA_035577085.1 Thermoanaerobaculia bacterium | reverse complement strand
TGATCGACTGGCCCGGGTAGTACGGTCCGGGTGTGGTGATGCTCTTGACGATCGAGACATCCGCCGAAGTGACCGTGCCAGCCTGCGCCGCTGTAGAGATCAGGAGCGCCATGACCGATGCCACGAACAGGGGAACGGCATTGTTCGGGCGGCGGGTGGGCAACCTCGGCTTCTCAGTGCGCAAGTGGCCTCAGGACCAGACGTGGATTTCTCCGCCATGGAGCGGGCGACGGGGCGGAGACGCGATCTTACAACGGGTGATCGCCCATCGATTCGACCCGGTCGGCAATGCGGTCAGATGCGATCTCATCCGGAGAAGTTCGTACCGGAGGATGGGCGCGTCGCGGTGCGCCCGATCCTCACCTCACCGCTTTGATGCGCAGTCCCCAAAAAATAAGCCAGAAGGTAATCACGCCAGAGGCAGACGAATACGCGATGAGTTTGATCAGCATCTCCTGCGAGGCGCTCCCGTGAGCCGTGCCTCCCGCGAGAGGCATGGTCTCGTTGCCGGCGCCCCAGACTGCACCCAACACGTAGGCGAGTAGAATGGCCAGACCCGAGTACACGAGAAGCCAGAATGCGATCCGCGATGCGGTCGCGCCCAGATTGAGATGCTTGGTCCAGACGAGTCCCAGAACCAGAAACAGAACGCCCTGCAAGGCGCTCAGCTTGTGCGCCGACAGCGCGAGATTCGGCGCAGCGAGATGAGGAATAGCGAAACCTTCCAATGCCGAAAACAACAGGAGGGCGGCGCCTATCTGCAGGAGTCGCTGACCCTGACGAGGTAACGACACCGATCCGTTCATTCGTTACTCGAATCTTTGAGCCAGCCGTGTCAGCAACGAAGGGTTGGCTCCGGCAACGATGCGAGCCGCGGGAATGGTCGTCGCAGCACCCACGAGCGCGAGTGTCAGTCCGGCGGCGCGGCGCTTCCGCTCGGATAAACGACGGGTCGCGAGAAGCGCAACGCCTGCACCGAGGACTGCGCGCGTACCGGCCACGAACAGGAGTTGCGGAATGGACAGCGAGCGTTTCTTCATCGTTAGCCTCCTGCGCGATTTCCCTGCAAGTCTCATGACGCCGATCGTGAGAATGACGAGGTAAGCAGGCACATGCGCCTACGATGAAGCTCCTGGCCGAAAGACGGTGGCTCTCGCCATGCAAATGGTCCACGAGGAGGCGGATATGGACACGATCCGAGTGCGTTACATGATCACCGACCTCGACCCTGCCGTGACCTTCTACACGAAGCACCTCGGTTTTCAGGTCAAGCAGCAAGCGAAACCCCACTTCGCGATGCTCTCTCGAGGGCCACTGGACCTGGTGTTGAGTACGCCGTTTGGGCCCGGAGGAGCGGCGAAGCCGATGCTCGATGGGCGTCACGCGGAACCAGGCGGCTGGAACCGAATCATCATCAATGTTGACGACCTGGCGGCCGAAGTTGCGAGACTTCGAAAGGCTGGCATCCACTTCCGGAGCGAAGTCGCGACCGGCCCTGGCGGATCCGAGATTCTGTTGGACGATCCATCGGGCAACCCGATCGAGCTCTTTCAGCCTGCTCGTTGACCGTGCGGTATGAGCGCGTCGAACGAAAGCCTGCCGCCGCTATAGATGAACATGATGCCCATCATGAGGACGAACGAGAAGGCGAACGACGCCTGAATGGCTTCGCTTCTCCTTCTTCTCGAACTCCTCGCCGAGTGCGTCGTACTCGTGCGGCGAGACGATCATGTGAATGGCCGGGAAGAGCACCGCGTCTTCGCGCGCGCCTCGTGCGGAGCGTACATGCGGCCGAACGCGATCAAGCGGGAAGGTGGCTTGGGGACTGGCGGCTAGCGTGAACCGTTCGCGACCGACACGGAACTTGCAGTACGAATGATCGATTGCGAACGACAAGAGCTCATCCGAAAGCTGGCACCAGGCAGAGGCGTTGGTCTCAGCGCGTGACCGAGACGAGCAACGCCCTCGACCTCGAGAAAGGTGTTTTTTCGAAGCGCGATCCGGGCGCGATCGCGCGTTCACTCAAGCGGTCGGCGGACCGTAGCGGCCGCCGCAAGAGCAACCCTTACCGTTCGGCCATGTCGATGCTGACGTTCTACATCAACCGCGCCGGCAAGCACCTCACCAGGAACGACCGCCATCGCCTGGAACAAGCCAAAGACGAGCTACGGCGCGTGTATCGCCGGCCTGCTCGCGGCAGCGGTTCGTCGCGCTCTTGAGCTAACGGGGCTCTGCGTCTCAACGTTGTCCCGCGAAACTGCTGATGTACAATCGCCTTCCCAACCGCGAGCGGGCGTAGCTCAGTTGGTAGAGTAGGAGCTTCCCAAGCTCTTGGTCGCGAGTTCGAATCTCGTCGCCCGCTCCAATTTAAAGCCTTCCGAATCTGCTACTTGCACTAGTCTGTTCGCCTGATGTGCATGGTATCCAAGTTGGGGAACCATGGTTGACGGGCGACTGACCGGCATCAAGTGGTCCTGAGCAATCCCGATGCTACTCCCTGACCTTCGCTGTAAGAGGCTCGTGTTTCCCAGGAGCTCGGTCATCACGATTGCTGGAACGACAAGGCAGACGCAGTGCTTCGTCGATTCGAACAGCCTTTGTGGTGCTTTGGTAGAATCTTTCTACCATGGCGATGAATATCAAGAACGAGAAGGTGGAGCGATTGGCCGAGGAACTTGCGCAGATGACAGGGGAATCCAAAACCGCCGCGATCCTTCGTTCCCCGGTTGAACGCAGGGAAAGAATCGCCCTGGCGCCGTCTGGAAAGCGCAGATTTGGCCCAGGCTCTGGACTTCCTCGAGAGGGAGATTTGGCCCAACATTCCTCGAAAGCTTCTTGGACAGCGCGTAACGAGGAAAGAGCGAGAGCAGATTCTTGGATGACCTACGCGACGGCGGCATTGGCTCGTCAGCCACTTCTCTGCCGCGGCGAAGACTTCCGGAAACCCAACCTTGAGCTTGTGTAGAGCGTAGTTGTGCTGTCTTAGTGGTAGTCATCCCTCATGTCACCCGATCGAACAGAGACCAGTATCCACTTGCGGTCCCCGTCGCAGGCCAAGATTGCGCTGTTTCGTGCACTCTTCCGTGGGCGTGAGGACGTTTACGCGCAGCGCTTCGAGAGTCGGAAAACGGGTAAGTCAGGGTACTCGCCTGCATGTGCCAACGAGTGGGTGCGAGGGATCTGCGAAAAGCCGCGGATCAGGTGTGCCGACTGTCCTCACCAACGCTTTCTTCCCGTGAACGACGATGTAGTCCGGCGGCATCTGTCAGGCCGTGACGATAACGGGCAGCCGTTTGTCGCGGGCGTCTATCCGATGCTCTTGGACGAGGCGTGCTTCTTCCTGGCTGCTGATTTCGACAAGACAGGATGGCGGGAGGATGCGTCCGCATTCGCCGAAACTTGCCGCCGGATGAATCTTCCGGCCGTGATCGAACGCTCGCGCTCCGGGCAGGGTGGACACGTGTGGCTTTTCTTCGAGGAGGCCATCCCAGCCGTTCTCGCGCGCAGGCTCGGCGCGCACATTCTGACCGAAACGATGGAGCGCCGGCCGGAAGTCGGTCTGGATTCGTACGATCGGTTCTTTCCGAACCAGGACACGCTGCCGCGGGGAGGCTTCGGCAATCTGATCGCGCTGCCGTTGCAGAAGCGCGCGCGTGAGCTTGGCAACAGCCTTTTCGTTGATGAGACACTCACGCCCTATCCGGACCAATGGGCGTTTCTATCGACAGTCCACCGGATCACACGGTCTCGCGTCGAAGACATCGTTCGCGACGCCGAGCGAATCGGGCAGATCGTGGGCGTCCGTTTTCCACGCGCTGACGAGGACGAAGAAGAGCCGTGGACAGCGCCGCCATCGGGCTATCGGAAACTGCCATCGATTGCCGGGTTGCCACGTACACTGGAGGTGGTTCTCGGGAATCAGGTTTATATCGCGAAGGAAGGACTGGTTCCGGCGCTCCGCAACCGGTTGCTCCGGCTAGCGGCCTTTCAGAATCCCGAGTTCTATAAGGCGCAGTCGATGCGCCTGGCCACGTATGACAAACCGCGCATCATCGCCTGCGCCGAAGATCATCCACAGCACATCGGCTTACCGCGCGGTTGCCTCGGTGATCTGTTGCAACTGCTCGCAGACTTGAAGATCACCCCTGTCGTCCGCGACGAGCGTCTGCCGGGTCTGCCTCTGCGCGTGGCGTTCCGTGGAGAGCTTCGGCCCGAGCAGAGGATTGCCGCGGACGCAATGCTGGCGCATGAAACCGGGGTGCTGTCCGCCACGACGGCATTTGGGAAGACGGTCATCGCTGCATGGCTCATCGCACAGCGCGGTGTCAACACGCTGGTTCTCGTCCATCGGCGGCAACTGCTCGACCAATGGGTAGAGCGACTGTCGGCATTTTTGGATTTGCCGGCTGGCGGGATTGGTCAAATTGGCGGTGGGCGCGATCGAGCCAACGGATCGCTTGACGTCGCCCTCATTCAGAGCCTTGGCCGTAAAGGCGTAGTCGACGACCGCGTTGGCGAGTACGGGCATCTGATCGTGGATGAATGTCATCACCTGCCGGCATACAGCTTCGAACAAGTAGCCCGCAGTGCAAAGGCCCGGTTTGTCGTCGGCTTGTCAGCGACTGTTGCGCGTAAAGACGGCCATCATCCGATCCTCTTCATGCAATGTGGCCCGATCCGTCATCGCGTGAACGCGAAGATGCAGGCGACCGCGCGGCCCTTTGAGCATACGGTGATCGTCCGTCCGACGGCGTTTCAATCTGCCGATACCGCGGGCGCGGATCAGCGCGTAGCGTTCCAAAGCCTATACCGCGAATTGATCGACGATGAACTTCGCAATCAGCGAATCTGCGACGACGTGGTCGAAGCGGTACATGACGGCCGTTCGCCCCTCGTCCTCACCGAGCGCAACGACCATCTTGATCACCTTGCAGCGCAACTTGCGG
>DATLVW010000442.1:0-17842 GCA_035577085.1 Thermoanaerobaculia bacterium | reverse complement strand
ACGTGATCGCTGGAGCAGCAGACGAATCGGCACCCGGAATCGTTGCCCTCCTGGAGAAAGACAAAGCAACGCAGGTCTTCAGCGTGCTTCCCGCGACTCGCCGAGACCTGAACGCTCTCCAGGGAGACATCGGAACATGGCCGATTCCGAGCCTGGCGTTTCTTCGCGGAACGGTCCTCGGCGCCGCGCTCTGGGATTCCGACGCACGAAAGCGACCCGTTCGTATCGAGGACCAGTTCGATGCGCTGTTGTACCTGGGACCGCCAACATCCATGACGATGTCGAGACTTGCGCCCGCGCTCTGCGCAGATCCCGAGTACATGCAGATGCGGCTCGGCCGGCTCGCGCCGCTTGCGCCGCCGCCAGGCGCCCGCTTTACGCCGGCAGATCAGCTGAAGCAGTACTGCGCGCAGGCCGCAACGGCAAAGAAAGCCGATGTGCCGAATCCATGACGACGCATCCGAACGTCATCGCCCAGATCGCGGGGAGTACCGACGCCTTCAGCCCGCGCCGGTTCTTTGCATTTGCGGAAGTCACGTGCGCCCTCTGGTGGTAGCTGAAGTTCGTGTCGATCGGACGCGCCGCCCAACTAGCGCCTGGACGAATCGCACTTCGACGAGGGTGCAACGGAGAAGTCAGTGGGCACGCGGTTCTGCCTCATGGAAAACTCTGAAGCACTCGACCGGTGCCGCGGCCGTTTTACCAAGAACGATCCAGCCCCAGCGTCGCTTCGCCACTACCGCGTGTTTTTTTCGGATCATGTGGTGAACATCGTCGCGGCGGAATCTCCCACCATCACCTTTCGTCCGTGAGTGTGGCCGCAGCCACCAGTGACTCTAGTTGCGTCGATGGAGCGAAGTGAGCGATGAATCCTCGTGATCAGGGCAACTACGACGGCCATGGACACATCACGATTGAGCTCAGCAATGTCGGTTTCATGAATCTCGGCGCACCTGCCGCTACTTCGCCGCCAAATCCCTCAACTCCTCCCCCTCGTTCACGAAGCGGTTGATCATCACGCCGTACTGCTTCTCGTACAGCTTGCGGTAGCGGCCGCCGAGGAGCATCAGCTCGCTGTGGGTGCCGCGCTCCGTGATCTCGCCACCTTCGAGGACGAGGATCTGGTCGGCGTTGCGGATCGTCGACAGTCTGTGGGCGATGACGAAGGTGGTTCGGCCCTGCATCAGCGCGTTCAATCCATCCTGAATCAGCGCCTCGGACTCGCTATCAAGAGACGACGTTGCCTCATCGAGGATGAGGATTCGCGGGTTGGCGACGATGGCGCGTGCGATGGCGACGCGCTGCTTCTGTCCGCCGGAGAGGCGAACGCCGCGCTCGCCGACGATCGTCTCGTACTTGTCCGCGAAGCCCTCGGTGAACTCGTCGACGTGCGCGATGTGCGCGGCGTACAACACCTCCTCGCGCGAGGCCTGTGGGTTGCCGAGGGCGATGTTGTCGTAGATCGACTCGGCGAAAAGGAAGGAGTCCTGCGGCACGATGCCGAGGTGCGAGCGATAGTCGGCGAGACGGAGATCGTTCATCGGCTTGCCGTCGACGAGAATTTCGCCCTGCGTGGGGTGGTGGAACGCCGCGATGAGCGAGATCATCGTGCTCTTCCCCGATCCTGAAGGACCGACGAGAGCGATCGATTTGCCGGCAGGCGCGACGACGTTGATGTTCTTCAGCACAGGCACGCCGGCCGTGTACTCGAACCAGACGTCGCGGAACTCGATGCTGCCGGCGATGTCCTCCGTCTGATTCTTGGCGGCATCGTCTTCATCTTCGCGCTTCTCGCCGAAGACTTCGCGCATCCGCTCCAGGCCGGCGAATGCCTCGGAGAGCTGCGTCCCGATCGAGACGATCTGCACGACCGGACCGATGACTAGCGCGAGGTAGAGAGTGAATGCGATCAGGTCGCCGGGCGTCATTCCCACCAGCGGGTTGGCCTTGTGCAGGACCACCTGGTGTCCGCCGACGTACATGACGACCGCGCTGACCGCGCCGACGAGGAACGTAGTCATGGCGCCGGCGGTGGAGATGGTGCGCATCGTGCCGACGATGAGGTTGAGCAGTTTCCTGGCTCCTGCCTCGAAGACCTTCTCCTCATGCTCCTCGGCGGTGTAGGCCTTGACGATGCGAATGCCGGAGAAACTCTCCGTCAGACGTCCGGTCACCTCGGCGTTGACCGCCCCGCGCTGTTTGAAGAGAGGACGCGCCGTTGAAAACGCCCAGAACAGGATGGCCGCGAAGGCGAAGAACGCCAGAAAGACCATCGACGCCAGTCGCGCGCTGAGATGAAAGAGAAAAAACGTAGCGAAACCGGCCGTGACGACGCCGCCGAAGATCTGCGCGAGGCCCGTACCGACGAGGTTGCGAATCCCCTCGGCATCGTTCATGACGCGCGAGACCAAAACCCCTGTCTTGGTCGAGTCGAAGTAGCGGATCGGAAGCCGCTGCACGTGCTGCTGCAGGCGCGTGCGCAGATCGGTGATCGAGCGCTGCGCGGCAATGCCGAGGATCTGCGCGAGGGCGTAATCAGTTGAGCCGCCGAAGATCGCCACGGCGAGACTCACCAGCACGAGCTTCGGCAGCAGGTCTACATGCCCTTTCCCGATCACGTCGTCGTAGAGCAGCTTCGACATGTACGGGAGGACGATGCTGGAAAGGCGATTGACGAGCAGCAGGGGGATGCCGATGGCCAGACGTGCCCGCGAGCGCCAGATGATCTCGCCGGCATCTTTGAGGATGGCCCGGAAGCGGGCCTTGTCCATCTTTTTCTTGGTCTTCTCTTTCTCTGATCCGTGGTGTGCCATCGGGGAATTGTAGACGGTGGGGGTGGGGGGTTGGGCGTGGGGTGTGGTTGGAGTGCTTGGAAGGGATGGGAGACGCCGATGCCTTTAGTGCGTCTCCAGCAGCCAGGAGGTCGCGATCAGGCTCTCCGAGGTCGCAATCTCCTTTCACGAGATTGCGATCTCCCTCGGGGAGGTCACGATCTGCTTCGGGGAGATCCCGATCTCTTTCCACGAGATCGCGATCTCGATCTACGAGATCCGGATCTCTTTCCACGAGATCGCGATTTCAACCTACGAGATAGCGATCTCCTTCGGCGAGATCCCCATCTCCCTGCACGAGATTCTCATCTCCGCCGGCGAGATAGCGATCTCCTTTTTTGAGATCGCGACCCCTCCCAATCTTAAAACGACCCCTCCCAATCGCAGATCGATCTCTTTTCTTGAGATAGCGATCTCCTTTTTTGAGATCGCGACCCCCCCGAATCTCAAAACGACCCCTCCCAATCGCAGATCGATCTCTTTTCTTGAGATAGCGATCTCCTTTTTTGAGATCGCTATCCCCCCAAATCTTAAAACGACCCCTCCCAATCGCAGATCGATCTCTTTTCTCGAGATCGCGATCTCCTTTTTTGAGATCGCTACCCCCCCGAATCTTAAAACGACCCCCCCGAATCTTAAATCGACCCCCCAGAGCTTAGAACCACCCCCAGCACCGCAGATCGACGTGATTTCTCGACGCCAGAGCCCCCTCAGACCGGTGCTGCGGACGGCCCGCGAACAACTTTCTCTCTCGAACCCGTAACCTTCGACCGGCCTGATCCGTCACACCTACAGCCCGCTCTGTCAACGCGTGGTTGACGGGGCGATCCGGCGAGCTCGCATCACCCATTTACCTCGCGTCCGGCCGACCGCGACGCGAAAAGAGGAGGTCTGTCTTTGGAAATGAACCAAAACCGCTTAACCAACCGACGCGCCGGCGGCTACCGGCGTCCATTTGTTCGACCTCGCGTCCGGCCGACCGTGACGCGAAAAGGGGATGTTTGTCTCATGCAACCAACCAAAACCACTCAACCAACCGACGCGCCGGCGACCACCGGCGCCCATTTATTCAACCTCGCCTCCGGCCGACCGGACGCGAAAGAGGGAGGACTGTCTCATGCAACCTGTTAAACCTAATCAACCAACCGAAGCGCCGGCGGCCACCGACGCCCAGACGCTGGATGCGATCGCCAGCCAGCTTCTGGACCTTGTCATTAAGATGGAGGGACTCGTTCCTGATTTCGAGCCGCACGACAAACGTGCGATCGCACGCGTGGCGGCGAGCGCCAAGTTCGCTCACGAGCTGATCGCGCCGACGATCACCATGGTGACGTCGGTCCCCTCGGTGCCGCAGGATCTGTTCAACGTCGCCCAGGCGCAGGAGGCGCTGCAGTTCCGCGACCTGCTCCGACCGATCGCGCAGCGGCTGGCGGCGTTCGCACAGGGGCTGGAATTCACCATCGACACGAAACTCTCCGCCTCCGGAGAGGACTCCCTGCAGTCGTACCATTGGGGCAAACGCGCCGTCAAAGGTCCGAGCGGCGCCATCCTGCAACCCTATGTCGATGAGATGCGCCGCGTGGTGAAGCGGGCCATCAACCGGTCAAACAAGCCGAAGACCGAGCCCCCGGCCCCATCGCCGGCGCCGCACGGTCAGACCTTCATGGCCATCATGCCGCAACGGCCAGCCGAGGACCCCGCTGCCGACGCTGATACCGATGACGGCGCCGAGCTGCCGGAGAGCTACTACAAGGCCGCTGAGGACGAGGAGTAGCGACTACCTGTTGTCTGGCACCGCCCCCGAGCACTCTTCGGGGGCGGTGCATTTTGAGGATTCCCAGGAGTGCCGGTACGTTCCCGGATGCGAGGCACACTGCGACCGACGCGCCATGGTTCAGAACTTGCTATTGAGTCTGCTGAATGGAGTGGCCTCAATGACGTTAGTGAACTCACTTTGCGCAGAAATCAGTATCTATCAAGGAGTTGGCGAGCAGACTGGAGTGTTCGTCGAACGAAGTGCGATTCGGGGCAAGAAGGGGTTGTGCAAGAGCATGCGGGACCTGGCGATCAAGTCGCGCGTCCTCGGCGACGGCTACTACTACATCCCCACCGAGCTCTGGCCGGACACCAAAGAGCCGGTGACCGTGCACAAACATGACTGGACCGTGATCGGATCGATTCCGCGCACCTCCCGCGCTGCCAGAAAGCCCCTCGCCGAATCGCGGCCCGAGTCCGCCTGAAGAACAACATCAATTCCGGAGCACTCACGATGAAACATTGTTTCGCCGTACTGATGATCGCTGCCTTCGCTACTGCCGTTTTTGGCCAGGAAGAGGAAGGAACGGGCGCTGCGAAGGGCGCACAAGTCGACATGACAGGGAAGGGCTACAGCGCCGCCTATGTCATCGAGCCGGTCAGTAAACGCGTATTGCTCGAAGAGAACGCGCATGTTCCCCTGCCCACCGCTTCGATGGCGAAGATGATGACCTGCATCCTGGCCATGGAACGGATCCAGTCGGGAGAGCTCAAACTCGACACTCCCGTGACGGTGTCGGCACGCGCGAGCAAGATAGGCGGCTCGCAGATCTTCGCGAAAGAAGGCCAGTCGTTCCCGATGCAAACGCTGCTGGCGGCGACGATGATCCGCTCCGCGAACGACACCGCGGAAATGATCGCCGAGAAGATCGGAGGGTCCGCCGAGGCGTTTGCGGATCTGATGAACGACAAGGCTCGTCAGCTCGGACTCAAAGAGACGACGTTCTACGACCCGCACGGTCTCCCGAACAGTCAGGAACCGAAGCGCATCGATGTCTCCAGCGCGCACGATCTCGCCATCATGGGGATCGAGCTGATGAAGTATCCGCTGATGCGTGAGTACGCGAAGACGGCCTGGATGCCCTTCACGAACGCCAGCTACACGTCGGGACTCACGAATCCCGATCACATGATCAATCCGAAGAGCCGTGACTACTACGGCGACGCCATCGGTATCAAGACGGGCTATTCCGCACCTGCCGGCTACTGCATCACCGCCGCTGCGAAACGCGGCGACCTGGAGATCATTGCCGTCGTGATGGGCGCTCGCGCTGCGTCGGGCCCGCAGAGCTCATTCGGCATCGCCGCGCGCCTGTTCAACGAGGCCTTCGCGCACTGGCGGCAGATGACGCCCCTGCACAAGGGCATGGTGGTCGGACAAGCCGCGGTCGCTGAGGGACAAGCGAAGACGGTGGCCGCAGTCGCCGCGGGCGACGTGCAGACGCTGGTGCCGCGCGGACAGGAAGGGACGATCAACGTGAAGTTCGTCCCAAGCAATCTCACCGCTCCGGTCAGCGCCGGACAGCAGGTGGGCATGATCATCGTGAATCAAGGCGGCCAGCAGATCGGCCGCGCTCCCGCCGTCGCTCAGACCGGTGTCGAGAAACAGTCGTGGTGGAAGAAGTTTTGGCCGTTCTGATGCGGTAGCGCAAACCTCACGATCAATCGAAGACGACCCTTCGGCCGTCGACGCGATACGTTCCTGACGCCAGCTTTTTCAGCGCTTCCACGTACGCCACGTGCTCCTCATCGAGGATGCGGGCCGCGAGTGTGGAGGCATCATCGTCGTCGCGCACGGGGACTATGCGCTGGACGATGATCGGCCCGGCGTCGAGGTTCTCATCGACGAAGTGGACGGTGCAGCCGGAGACTTTCACGCCGTAAGCGACAGCCTGCGCCTGCGCATCCACTCCCGGAAACGAGGGAAGCAGCGAGGGATGGATGTTCACGATACGCATCGGGTAGGCGGCAACGAACTCGGACGAGAGCAGCCGCATGTACCCGGCCAGGACGATCAAGTCGGGATTGGCCGGGCCGAGGATGCGCAGAACTTCCGCTTCGTGCGCTGCGCGGCTGGCGAACTTGCGGTGATCGACGACGAATGCGGACAGTCCGAGTGATCGCGCGCGCTCGACGCCCGGCGCATCGGCGCGGTTCGAGATCACGCAAACGATGTCGGCATGGAGCTCGCCTCGCGTGATCGCTTGGTGAATCGCTAAGAAGTTCGAGCCGCGGCCGGAGAGGAGGATTGCTAAGCGCATTTGCCGTTTTAGTTACGAGAGATTTGTCACGCGGAGACGCGGAGTTCGTGGAGACTCAACCCCGCGTCCTCCGCGTCTCCGCGTGAAACGCTTCTAAGAAGTGAGTCTCATTCGATCCAGGATGCGAATCCTGCCGGCGGCTTGTCGTAGACGACTTTGCCGCTTCCCTTCACCACGTTGCCGATGAAGAAGAACTTCTGGCCGATCTGGCCGAAGTGGCGGACGATCGCGTCGACCTGCTCCTTCGCTGCGATGACCACCATGCCGATGCCCATGTTGAAGACGCGGAGCATCTCCTCGCGGCTGGTGTCGCTGTGTTGCGCAAGGAACGTGTAGATCGGAAGCACGGGCCATGAGCCAAGCTTGATGTGCGCGTCGAGCGTGTCCGGCAGAACGCGCGGGACGTTGTCGGTCAAGCCCCCGCCGGTGATGTGGGCGAGGGCGTGAAGCGCGTTCTGGTCGATGAGCGGCAGAAGCTCTTTGCGGTAGGAGATATGCGGTGCCAGCAGCACCTCGCCGATCTTGCCGACCTCCGGCAGGATCGTCTGGTGGTCGTGGCCGAGCTGATCGAAGAGGATTCGCCGCGCCAGCGAATAGCCGTTCGTGTGAAGTCCGATAGACGGCAGGCCGATGAGGATGTCGCCTTCGCGGACATCCTTGCCCGTCAGCAGATGTTTCTCGTCGACAACGCCGACGATGAAGCCGGCGATGTCGTAATCGTCATCGCCATAAAAACCAGGCATCTCCGCGGTCTCGCCGCCGATCAGCGCGCAACCATTCTCGCTGCACGCACGGGCCATTCCCCGAACGACATCGGTCATCACGGGCGGCCGAAGCCTGCCGGTGGCGTAGTAGTCGAGAAAGAAGAGAGGGCGCGCACCCTGAACGAGAATGTCGTTGACGCAGTGGCAGACGAGGTCGTAACCGACGGTGTCGTGAATCTTCATCGCCTGCGCCACGCGTAGCTTCGTGCCGACGCCATCGGTCGAGGAAACGAGAATCGGCTTTTCCATTCCGTCGAAGGACGCGCGGAAGAGTCCACCGAACGAGCCGATATCGGAGACGACATCCGGCGTGAACGTCCCGCGGGCGATCCTGCGAACCTCGCGCAACGCCTCGTCCTGCGCGTCGATGTTGACGCCGGCATCGCGGTAACTGGATTTCGAGGTCACGGCGGGGAAGTGTATCAGCGGTCTCGCGAGGCCAGCCCCAACCTATAATCCCCTCGCTTGGCACAGTTCCTTCTCGTCACCACTCTCCTTTCCATCATCGGGTTGATCGGCACCAGCGTCGTCGGTTTCACGGCGTCGCCGGGTCACATCGCCAATCACATTTTCTGGTCGCTTGCCACCGTGATCCTCGGGCTCTTCTCGCAGTCGATGACGATGTTCTTCTTCATCGGCACCGGCAAGGAGATCAAGGATGCGGCGAAGAATGACGATGCTGTCGTGCGCCGTACGAAGGCATTCAAAGCGAAGGTTTTCCCGATCGCGACCTACGCGATGGCCGTGCTGATGGTGACGTTCATCATGGGCGGCGGTGTGGCATCCGGGAAGACGCCGCATTGGTTGCACCTCACGCTCGTCATCGCCTCCATCGCGATGTACTGCCGTGCCTATTGGGTACAACTGCACGCGATGATCGAAAACGCCACGTTGATGGAGACGTATCTGCGAGACGATAAACTCGATTGATCTGATGAACGGAAACAGCAGCGGCACTGCTGGAAAAGCTGAGCGGGCAGTTCCCGAATCGGACCGCATCCGATGGAGCACGGTTCGGGATTCGCTGACGCAACCCTATCGCGTCACCGTTTCCATGGTCGTGCTCGTGTCGCTCGTGCCGTGCTACATCTTCATCGCCGACCTGATTCCGAAACGCGCGCTGCACGTGCCCGCGCTGGCAATGGACGCGCTCGTGCCGCTTCAACCTATCTGGACGCTCGTCTATGCGCCGCTTTATCTGTTCGTGATCATGCTGCCGGTGTTTGTCGTGCGGCAACAGGAGCAGATCCGTCGCACCGTTCACGCCTATCTGCTGGTGTGGATTACCGCGTTCGCCTTCTTTCTGGCATATCCGACGATGGCACCGCGCCCGTTGAAAGTCATTGGGGAGGGATTCGCGTTCTGGAGCCTGCGCTTCCTCTATTCGCTCGACCCGCCCTACAACTGCTTCCCGTCATTGCACGTCGCGCACTCCTTCGTGTCGGCCCTGACCTGTTATCGCGTACACCGCGGCGTTGGGATCGCAGCCGGAATCGCCGCCTCGCTCATCGGAATCTCGACGTTGTTTACCAGGCAGCACTACATTGCCGATGTGGTCGCGGGCACTTTCCTCGCGTTTGTGGCGTATGTGGTGTTTCTGCACGGCTGTCGGCGCGACGCGGTTCCCGAGCTCGAGCGGCGCCTCGCACCGGTCCTCGCGCTTGGCATCATCAGCTTTATCGCCCTCGTGCTAGGCGGCTTCTGGATTGCCTACCGCGTAACAGGGGAATGACTATAGTTTGCGCTGCGATGAATCGAGACCAGTTGCTCGAGCAGTGGCGCGCCGAGGGTTGGCTGCATTTGCCGCGGTTCTTCGGTGAGACTGAGATCAGTGGGATCAATCGCGTCGTCGACTCTCTCTGGACAGCGAAGCCGCGCGATGTCACTGTCGACGACGTCGATCGGAAAGTGCGCTGCCGGATGTCGGAACTGGCTGACAGCGACCGCGCGCATCGAGTGAAGATCAGCGATCTCTATCTCGCATCACCGCCTGTTCGCGAGATGCTGCTGGATCGTCGCCTTCTCGATGTCGTTGAAGGGCTGCTTGATGACGCTCCTGTGCTTTGCAATTCGTTGAATCTGGAGAAGAGCAGCGGGCAGGAGTACCACGCTGACTCGCTCTACATGACGCCTTTGACGGAAGAAGGCGTGGTTGCGTGCTGGATTGCGCTGGAAGATGTTCGACCCGGCTCCGGGCCGCTGCGCCTCTATCCGGCAAGCCACCTGATTGCGCCGTTCGTGTTTGCAGACGGCACGCGCCACGCGCATGACGAGGAAATGCCACAGTGGGCGGGCTACATGCAGTCGGCCATCGATTCGCGTGGTCTCGGTTCGGTCTCGGTATATGCGAAGGCCGGCGATCTCGTGATCTGGCATTCGGACCTGCTGCACGGTGCTGAACCGATTACAGAGCCAGACAGTACCCGGCGGAGTCTGGTGGCGCACTATTACCGACATGCCGATTGTGTCCGGCGCGGGTATTTGGTCGAGGGATCAGACAATACATTCTGGTGGCGCCGGCGCCCGCAACCTGTTGATTGGTTCACGCGTGCGCAGTGCGCGGTAGAGCGGCGCGTCCAGCGAATGCGCGCCGCCATTCGCTCGCGAACGAAGGCGCACTAATCAGGCCACCGCATTACGAATAGACGCCGATACAGGCAGCGACACCGTAATCGCAGTGCCGACTCCTTCGCGCGAGGTCACATCGATGCGCCCGCCATGCTCCTGCACGATTCGGTAGGAGATGGCCATGCCGAGGCCGGTGCCGGAAGGGAAATTCGTTCGGAAAGGCTGGAAAAGGCGCCGCTGATCGGCGTCGTTCATGCCTCGGCCATTATCACTGAACACGATGTTGTACTGGTCGCCCCCAACCTCGGTCGTGACGAGCAGTGTTCCACCGTCGGGCATGGCCTGCACTGCGTTGCGAGCGATGTTCCAGAAGACCTGCCGGATCTGATCGCCGTCGCCGATGATGGTGTATGACGGCGGTGTGATTGCGTGCTCGATCGTGTGACCTGCGCCGAGCTCGGGAGAGTTTCCAAGGAGGTCGAGAGTCTCGGAAAGGCTGGCGGCGATGTCGAACTCCGCGGGGCGTTTCTCCTGCGGTTTCACGAAGCGCAGAAAGTCGGCGATCGATTTGTTCAGCCGCCCGGATTCCTTCAGAATGATCGACATGAGCCGCTGTTCCTGAGGATTGAGCGCGGCCGATTTCTTGAGCACCTGCACTGAGCCGGCGATGGCAGCGAGGGGGTTGCGAATCTCATGGGCGATACCCGCCGAGAGCTCGCCGACGGCGGCCATGCGGTCTTTCAGCCGAAGCTCGGCTTCGAGCTTCTTCATATCGGTGAGGTCCTGGAAGATGAGCGTGTATCCCGCGGCCATTCCCTCGATGGAGTTGAGTGGCGTGAGAGCGAAACCCAAACTGCGCGTCTCGTCGCCGATCTGGAAATCATTCTTCTCGCTTCGGACCACCGGCTCGGCAGTCAGTGTTGGAGGAACCCCCTGCCACTCCCCCTCGGCGTAGAAACCAAATTGTTCGATCCTGTGACCGATCACCGACTGCGCGTCCTGATGAAGAATGAAACACCCCGCGGGGTTGATGAACGTGACGATGCCTTCCTGCGACAGTGTGATCAGGCCTGAAGGGATCGACTCGACGACGTTCTGGTTCAGAGCCCGCAGCTCCGCAAGGTTCTGGCGGTTGGCATCAAGCTCTTCGAACGTCTTCCGCAGTTTCTCCGCGAGATATGAGGTCAGGAACGCCGTAGCGTAGAAGCCGGCGAAGTTCGTGGCCATGTTGAAGTAGAGGCGCGATGAGCTCCACGGCGTCGGCACGAACCACGATTGTTCGGGAAGAGGGATCACGCCGTAGTACATCAAGTCGGCGAGCGCGCCGTACAGAATGACAGCACCGCTGGCGGCGAGAAGGCCTCCGCGCCGGTAGAGCAGCATCGACGCGGTGATGATCGAGACGAGGTAGAGAAACGAGAACGGCGAGTCGAGACCGCCGGTGAAATAGACGAGCACCGTCTCGACGACGAGATCGCCGGAGATCTGGATGACGAGATTCAGCTTGCGCGATTTGAGGAGCCTGCCCACGCCGATGTACGCGAGGGTGAGTCCGTACGTGACGCCCGCGGTGGTGTAGAGATAGTTGATCGGCAGCAGCTCGCGGACTGTGTACTGAATGATGAGCGTAGCGAGCAGCAGCGTCGTCACGGCGACGACGCGTACGGCAATCAGCATGCGGGCGTCGGTGTGCATGGGTGTTGTGATGCTGGCGTGAAAGCCTTTCACCACAGAGACACAGAGGTCACAGAGTCAGCCACTACAACTCTGTGAGCTCTGCGTCTCTGTGGTGCATCGTTCTTCAGCGACGACCGCTAACCGACCTTTCCGATCAGAGTGAACATCGGCATGTACATGGCGATGACGATGCCGCCGATGGCGACGCCGAGAAAGGCGATGAGCACCGGCTCGAGGAGTTTCATGAGGCCGGCCACGGCGGTATCGACTTCGTCTTCGTAAAAGTCAGCGATCTTCGACAGCATCGTGTCGAGTGCGCCGGTCTGTTCACCGACCGCGATCATCTGGACGACCATGGACGGGAAGACGTCGGTGTCGGCCAGCGGCTCGCTGATGGTCTTGCCTTCTTCGACCGATTTCCGGGTGGCCATGATGGCATCTTCGACGATGGCGTTTCCGGAGGTGCGGGCGGTGATCTGCAGTCCGTCGAGGATGGGAACGCCCGAGGCCGTGAGGGTCGAGAGCGTACGGCAGAAGCGGGCCACAGCGATCTTGCGCATCAGCATCCCGAGAATGGGCATCTTCAGGACGATTCCATCGAGAACGCGCTTCCCTTTGTACGTCTCGTGATAACGGCGCAGGGAGTAGATGGTGCCGCCGATGATGAGCGCAATGAGCCACCAGTAGTCGGCGATGAAATTCGAGAGCCAGATGACGATCTGCGTCGGCATCGGAAGCTCTGCTCCCAGGCCCTTGAAAAGAGCGGCAAAGACCGGGATGACCTTCCAGAGAATGATGGCGATGACGATGCAGGCGATGGAGATGACCGCGACCGGGTAAATCATCGCCGACTTCACCTGGCTGTTGAGCTTGACCGACTTTTCGATGTACTGCGCCAGCCGCTGGAGGATCGTGTCGAGAATACCGCCCGCCTCACCGGCGGCGACCATGTTCGTGAAGAGATCGTTGAAGATCTTCGGATGTTTGCGCATGGAATCGGCGAGGTTGGAGCCCGACTCGACATCCTGACGAATCTGAATGAGAGCGCGCTTGAAGGTCTTGTTTTCCTGCTGGCCGGCCAGAATCTCGAGGCATTGCACGAGCGGCAGGCCGGCATCGATCATGACGGAGAACTGGCGCGTGAAGATGGCGACTAGCTGGGGGGCCACGCCTCCGCCGAATTTCGGCAGCGCGATCTCCTTCCCCTTCTCTTTGATCGACGGTGCTTCAATGCGTTGGCGGCGAAGGATCTGTTCCGCGGCGTCTTTGGAATCGGCGGTCAGGACGCCACTCTGCATCTGGCCGGCTCGCGATCCCTTCCATTCGAACGTAGGCATCATTCCCTCCCGTTAACGACTGTTTCACGCCGTGCGTGGACGGCTGCCCGCGGACGGCGGAGTGTTTTGCGGCGTGAGCACGCCGGCGCCGCGGGAAATCATTTCCTGGAGCTCGTCAGGATTCGAGGAACGAGCGAGCGCCACCTGCAGCGTAATGTGCTTCTTGAAGTACAAGGTCGCCAACGACTGGTTGAAAGTCTGCATTCCGTACTTGGCCTGACCGGTCTGCATCATCGAGTAGATCTGGTGCACCTTGTCTTCACGGATCAGATTTCGGATGGCGGCGTTCGGCACGAGAATCTCCATGGCCATGACGCGCCCCTTTCCGTTCGCTTTCGGAAGAAGGCTTTGGCACATGATCCCTTCCAGAACGAAGGAGAGCTGGGCGCGGATCTGCGGCTGCTGGTGGGACGGGAAAACGTCGACGACGCGGTTGATGGTCTGCGCAGCCGAATTCGTGTGAAGCGTTCCGAAGGTAAGGTGGCCGGTCTCGGCGATGCGCAGCGCGGACTCGATCGTCTCGAGGTCACGCATTTCGCCGATGAGCACGACGTCGGGGTCCTGGCGCAGCGCCGACTTGAGTGAGTTCGCGAATGAATGCGTGTCGGCGTGAAGCTCGCGCTGATTGACGATGCAGCTCTTATGGGAGTGCAGAAACTCGACGGGATCCTCGATGGTGATGATGTGCTCGTGGCGCTCGCGGTTGATCTTGTCGATCATCGCCGCGAGGGTGGTCGACTTGCCCGAGCCGGTCGGGCCGGTGACGAGCACGAGACCACGTGGACGGTTGCAGATATCCTCGACGACTGTGGGCAGCCCGAGCTCGCGAAACCCGAGGATCTCGTAGGGAATCTGGCGGTAGACGGCGGCCGTGGCGCCGCGCTGGTTGAAGATGTTGGCGCGGAAGCGGGCCAGCCCTTTGATGCCGAAGGAGAGGTCGAGCTCCAGGTTTTCCTCGAAGCGGTGCTTTTGCGCATCCGTGAGGACGGAGTAAGCGAGCTGCTTGGTCTCCGGCGCGGTGAGCACAGGCATATCGAGCGGCGTGAGCTTTCCGTCGATGCGGATCTGCGGGGCGGAGTTGGTCGTGACGTGCAGATCGGAGCCGCCGCGCTCGACCATCGTCTTCAGAAGTTGATGAAGGGTGACTGGCATTGGTGTCTTTCCGGGTGTCGGGTGTCGGGTGTCGGGTGTCGGAGACTACGAATGCCTTTCCGACTCACGATGCACCACACCGAACCCCCAATCGCAAAAGTCCGAGTGTCGAGCTCCGGGTGCTGGGCTTCGGAATGACGATTCTCCGACGCCCGACTCCCGAAACGCGACTCCCTCACAAAATCGTCTCCCGAACGACCTCTTCGATCGTCGTAACGCCGTCTTTGATTTTAATCAGTCCGGAGCGGCGCAGGCTGATCATGCCGTTTTCAGCGGCGCGTTTCTTGATGTCGATGGCGGTGCCGCCGGAGAGGATGAGCTCGCGAATCGTGTCGTCGATGCCCATCACCTCGATGAGGCCGACGCGTCCTTTGTAGCCCGTGCTGTTGCACTTGTCGCAACCGCGTCCCTTGTAAACCGTGAAAGAGCCGACCTCATCTTTCCTGAAGCCGATGTTCATCAGCGCCTGCGGCGACATTTCGACGGGCTCTTTACAGTTCGCGCAGACGCGCCGAGCAAGGCGCTGCGCGGCGATGAGCTGCACGGAAGTGGCGACGAGGAAGGGTTCGATTCCCATGTTCATAAGGCGGTTGATCGTCGACGGCGCGTCATTCGTGTGCAGCGTCGAGAGCACGAGGTGGCCCGTGAGCGCCGCCTTGATCGCGATCTCGGCGGTCTCGAAGTCGCGGATCTCGCCGACGAGGATGATGTTCGGATCCTGGCGGAGAAACGAGCGGAGCGTGGCTGCGAAATTCAGCCCGATCGACTCCTTCATCTGCACCTGGTTGATGCCCGGCAGATTGAACTCCACCGGGTCCTCCGCGGTCATGATGTTGACTTCGGGCGAGTTCACTTTCGAAAGAGCCGAATAGAGCGTGTTGGTTTTTCCGGAACCGGTCGGGCCGGTCACGAGGACCATTCCCCACGGTTTGAAGATTGCTTCTTCGAAGCGTACCAGCGACTCCGGCTCGAAGCCGAGCTTGGTCATGTCCAGACGAAGGTTGTCCTTGTCCAGAAGGCGCATGACGATCTTTTCGCCGAAGAGCGTCGGAAGCACCGAGACGCGGAAGTCGAGCTCTTTGTTCTTGTCGTTGAGCTTCATCTTCAGCTTGATGCGGCCGTCCTGCGGCAGTCGCTTCTCGGAGATGTCGAGCTTCGCCAGAATCTTCATGCGCGACGTGATCGCGTCTTTCAGTTTCAGCGGCGGATTCATGATCTCGTACAGCGTCCCGTCGATCCGGAAGCGCACGCGAAACTCTTTCTCGTAGGGCTCGATGTGGATGTCCGACGCGCCCCGTTTGATGGCGTCCGTCAGGATGAGGTTGACGAGCTTGACGACCGGCGCTTCCTCCGCCGAGTCGGCGAGCGCCGCCATGTCCATGTCTTCTTCTTCTTCGAGAACCTCCAGATCGGCGCTCTCCGACTGCTGGAGGTCTTCCATCACCTTCTTCAACTCCAGCGACGAGGTCGTGCCGTAGTAGTTGTCGATGGCGGACTTGATGCCGAGCTCCGAGGCCACGACCGGCTCGACGTTGTAGCCGGTCATGAACTTGATGTCGTCCATGGCGAAGACGTTCGTCGGATCCGCCATGGCGATCGTGATCGTCGCCCCCGTCTTGTTGACGGGAAGGATGTTGTACTTGCGCGCGACGTCGGCCGGAATCAGCTTGATGACCGAGGGGTCGATCTCGAAATGGACGAGGCTGATCGACGGAACGCCGAATTGTTGCGAGAGGCACTCGGTGATGTCCTCTTCAGAGACGAAGCCGAGCTTGATGAGCGTCTCACCGAGCTTTCCGCCAGTGTCTTTCTGAAGCTTGAGCGCTTCCTTGAGCTGATCCTGGCTGATCAGACTCGCTTTGGTCAGAAGCTCTCCGAGACGTACGCTCATAGGTTTAAGTGGGGTGCTGCTAAGTTGCGGGGCATGAGTGATTTCGACAGATGACCGGCGAGTTTACCTCCCTGCCCGAATCACCGTCAACGCGAGTTTATTTTGAGTACGAGCCGCAAAACGTCATCAACGTCGATCGATTGCATCGACTTCGTCGTGCTGAATGACTCGATCACGTTGCCGAGTTGCCCGTAGGGTCCGTTGCGCGCCGGATCGGTCGGACCGTAGAGGCCGGCGACAGGAACGCCGAGCGCGGCGGCGAGGTGCAGCGGGCCGGTGTCGCCGCCAACGACTAATCTTGCGCCGCGGAGAAGGAACGCCAATTCGCGGAAGGTCGTGGGCGGCGCGAGCTCGGCGCCGATCGCGCGGCCAATCGGCTCTTCTCCCGGACCGCATGCGAGGAGGACGTCACTGCCGAGGCGGCGGGCAAGCTCGGCGAACCGCTCGGCGGGCCATTGCTTTTCCGGCCGTCCGGCGCCCGGAAGAAAGACGATGCGATTGGCGAATGCGCCGAGTTTGCCGGAAGGGTCGTCGGCGAACGGAGAGAAATCGACCTCGGGTACGCCTGCAATCGCAGGTGCAAGCGCGCGGGCGAGAGCGAGGTTCCACTCGACAACGTGGCTAGAACGTTCGATCGTGATGGGCCGGTTGACGAACCACGCTGCCGGCTTCTCGCGGATGACGTCCCGTGCAAAACCGTACCGAAGGCGCGCGCCGCTGACGCGCGCTATTAGTGCGGACTTGATGAGGCCCTGAAAGTCGATGGCATCGTCAAAGCCGCGGACGCGCCTCATGGCCTCGCGGATCCGAGCGAGCGACCACTTCTTCAGCGAGACGCGAATCGCCCTCACACCGGCGACGAGCTCGACTAGTTCCGCATACGCCGGCTCGACCGCCCAGGCGATCTCGATTTGCGGCAGCGCGTCACAAAGCGCCACGACGGCGGGGATGGTGTGAATGACATCGCCGAAAGCGGAGAGGCGGACGACGAGAAGCTTCGAAGGATGAACGGAACTGAGCGACTCATCCCTCATCCTTCCGCCTTCATCCTCTTCAATATCTCTGTCGTCGAGTGCTCCTTCGCATCTCCCACGATCGCCACTCTCCCGCCATACGCCCGCACAATCTCCGCTTCGGGCACGCTATCCGGCGTGTAGTCGGTTCCCTTGCAGTGAACGTCGGGCTTGATGTTGCCGATCAATCGTCCCGGACTGAGATCGTGAAAGATCGTGACGTAGGAGACGCCTCGTATTGCCGAGATCAGCTCAGCGCGCTCGGCCTCACTCATCACGGGCCGGCCCGGCCCCTTCAACTCGCCGACGGACGCGTCTCCGTTGATGCCGACAACGAGCACATCCGCCTGACGCGCGGCATCCTGCAGGTAGCGAAGATGGCCGACGTGCAGTACGTCGAAGCAGCCATTAGCGAAGGCGATGGTCTTGCCCGCGGAACGTTCTCTCGCCAGTGCGTCCGCGAGATCATGCTCGTCGAGGATCGGCGCGTTCACTCGCGCAGCGCCTCATCACGCTCGATTGCTTTGTGCAAC
>DATLVW010000441.1:0-8132 GCA_035577085.1 Thermoanaerobaculia bacterium | reverse complement strand
CCGAACTGCCGCCCGGCGCGAAGGGTTTCATGGCGCCCCGTCCGGCCCCGGCCAAAACCGACCAGCCGGAAAACGTCGCGGATCTCTTCGACAAAGCGCTCGACGACGTGACGAAGAAGTAGCTCCCGCATGCGCCGCCCCCCAACCGGCCGGCTGGGGGGCGGTAGTTTGCGGGTGAATGCAACATCGGTAATGGGCCAGTTTTGGACGCGTATCGTGGACGCCGGCGCAAAGGCAACCACAGAGACACAGAGAACACAGAGGAGATCTCTGTGACCTCTGTGCCTCTGTGGTGGCCGGGTTTTCAAATTGACCCACTACAGGGAAGCGAGACGCCTGCACTCCTCGGGGTAGACTCTGGGGATCATGATTGGTTACCTCGAGGGGACGCTCAAACAGCTCGACGCCACGCGGGCGCTCGTGCTCGCGGGCGGCGTCGGATACGAGATTCACATCTCCCTGCAGACGTACTACAAACTCGAAGGGCAGAAGTCGGTGGCGCTGGAGATTTTCACGCATGTCCGCGAAGACGCTCTCTCGCTCTACGGCTTTTCGAGCGGCGAGGAGAAGTTCGCGTTCGAGAAACTGATCTCCATCTCCGGAATCGGTCCGACGCTGGCGCAGAAGATTCTCTCCGGCATCGATCCTCCTGATCTCGCCGAGGCGGTGGCGCGGGGTGATGTGAGGAAGCTGTCGTCGATTCCCGGCGTGGGAAAGAAAACCGCCGACCGCATCGTCCTCGAGCTGCGCGACAAGTTTCTCCTCCCCGAATCGAAACGTGAGGATTTGCCATCGTCGGCGCGCCTTTCCGTCGACGACGATGTCCACTCAGCCCTCATCAACCTCGGCTACAGACCGAAGGACGCCGAGGGGGCGCTGGATGTCGCACGCAAACAGCTCGGCAACGAAGCCGAGCTGTCCGCGTTGCTCAAGGCTGCGCTCAGGCAACTCACACGGTCGTGACGACGGGCGTGCGACGGCGCATCGCGTTGTCGAGGCTCCAGATTCCGGCGCCGTGCGCGGAGACGAAGAGCCAGAGGAAACAGTAGACGACCGCCAGCTCGCCCTTGTTTTCAATCGGCCAGAAGGCGTTGTGCGCGTGAACCATGAAGTAGGCAACGGCCATCTCGCCGCTGGCCAGAAACGCGGCAATGCCGGTGAAGAAACCGATAGCGATCAAGAGACCGCAGACGAGCTCGATGACACCGGACACCATCATGAGCGGCGGCAACCCACCGCCTCCGCCCGCCCCGCTTTGCGGCGGAAATTGCAGAAGTTTTTGCGATCCGTGCATCGCGAACATCAAGCCGGTCACGATGCGCATGATCGCGAAGGCCTGTGCACTGAATCGTCCGATAAGCTCAGCCATAACTGCACCTCCGCGCTGGATGTGTTCATGCTCCGGGCCAACCGGGCGCGACGATTGCTCAGTGTCACGTCAAGAGGAGGCTTTTATGAAGATCGCCAGAATCGTCGCCGCCGCTTTCGTGTTGACGATCGGTGCAGCTTGCAACCGTGAACCGGCCAACTCGGCTGTCGTCACCAGCAGTGCCACCTCCACGACTGGAACGACTGCCACCGAGACGGGCGGAGGGAGGCCGATCTCGACCACGGGCGGAGACACCCGGCCGCGCGTCACGACGACATCGACGACTACATCCTCAACAAACGCATCAACGACATCCGAATCGACTACGACCCACTGATCACTCACTTCGCCATGGCTGCGAACTATCGACGACTTCTCCCGCTCTCGCTTCTACTGCTTCTCATTTCTCTCGCCCGCCCCGGGTTCGCTCTCGACACGGAAAGCACGGGGCTTCTCAATCATGCCTGGCCGGACGTGGCCTCGACTCGCGTGAGCGACATCGGACGAGGGATCGGAGTCGTTTTCAGCCCCGATCTTTCCGTCGACGACAACTGCCGGTTCTATCAGTCTCTCGGATTCGCCTGCTTCCAGGCAGCCGACTGGGAAAAGGTCTTCGACGACGTCCATCGCTACAACGTGCTCTATCCCGAGCGCCGCATCTTCACGCTCGTCCTGGAGACGCACGGCACGAACGGCAATGGTCTCAAGCTGCAAGGAAGCTACGATCCCAATGCGGACCGCTCCTACGTCTCGGCCGGCGCGCTGCAACAGCGCCTCGAGCCCGAGGGGATTTACTACGTCATCATCAGCGCGTGTAATTCGGGCCGGCTGCTGCGTCCGACGATCTACAACCAACTCGATCCCAATAACGGCGACAAGCTTTTCCTGCCGGCGACGAAAGGGATCGTCAATGCCTCCCCTGACTTCGTGGCTTCGCGCAGCGCGGTCACGATCATCACGCCGCAGTCGAGCCACATCGAGACGACGCTCGTCGGCAAGGTGGCCGAGCTCTCCCCCGCCTCCCGCCGCGCCATCACGGAGTCTGCCCGAACCCTCGGCATCGTTCCGCCGAAGGAGTTCGCCGTTTCCGACATGATGGTGGCCATGCTCACCCGCGATCCGCAGCTCAAGCTCGACTCGGGGACGTACGTCGATGCGTTGTCGCGCGACACGGCGCCGGTCGACCGAAGCGAGCAGCTATTCACCAAGTTCGTCCGCTTCGTTAACCGCGTGGCTGCGAAGCAGTATCCGGCGAAAACGGCGAAGAAAACCGTCGCGCGCAAGACCGCGAAGAAACCCTCCTCCAAAGCTCCCGCTCGCCATTAGTTTTCTGGAGCGCTTCATGCACAAAACGCTACGCGGAGGAGATGACCGATGAAGAAACTGACTCTTGCACTGCTTTGCGTCGCGATGGCGTTCGTCAGCTTCGCCTGCCACAAAGAGGACACCTACAACAGCGCCACCGACACCTCGGCGACCAGCGCCACAGATACCTATGCCTCAACGACATCGACGACGGCCACGGATACTTCGGCGACAACCGCGTCTGCCACGAGTACGGCCAGCACGCTCAACAGCGACGACACCACGTTCGTGAACAAGACTGCCCAAGGCGGAATGGCCGAAGTGGCCTTGGGACAAATGGCATCCACGAAAGCAACCAATCCTGATGTAAAAGCCTTCGCCGACCGCATGGTTACCGACCACGGCAAGGCAAACGACGAGCTGAAACAGCTCGCGCAGACCAAGGGTGTCACGCTGCCTTCCGACGTCGATCAAGAGAGCAAAGACGCCTCCGACAAACTCTCCAAGGCCAGCGGCAAGGAGTTCGATAAGGCCTACATCGATGCCATGGTCAAAGGCCACGAAGGAGTTGTGAAGGCGTTCGAAAAAGAATCAAAAGACGCTAAGGACCCAGACCTGAAAGCGTGGGTAACCAAGACGCTTCCGACGATCCAGGATCACCTCAAGATGGCGAAAGAGACCAAGGCGAAGGTGAAGTAACCACTCGCTCGTGTCTGAGGACGAACGCGCCGGTGCGAGCCGGCGCGTTTGCGTTTGTGGCTCACTCGGGGCCGAACGAAAGGCACGTCAACGACAAGCCGATGTTGCGGGAGTCGAGCGCACCATCGACCGAAAGCTCGAGCAGGTTCGGTGCGCTATTCGGCGCTGGCGTGACGTGATACTCGTGGTCGTTGTCGTCCGGCTGCGCGGCGAAGCGATCGAGAACGTGACCGTTGAGGGAGATCGTCACCATCCCGTGGCTCACGAGGATTGAGCCGGGAACACGAAACTGAATCCGCAAGAGCGATTCCCCGCTCGATCCGGGAAGCCGGATCGCAGCGCGCGACGACATCGACCGCTGCTGCACGGAACTTTGCTGTTCCGGTGCATACCAGCCGGAAAGAAATTGCGGCGAACTGCGCACGGGCATCAATCCAACATCGAAGTAGTGACGGCGCGCAATGTTCCAGAGATGATCGCGCTCGCGATGAAAAACAAAGCCGTCATGATCCCGCTCGTCAGCCTCCGCAAGAATCCACGGCTGACGGCCATCGAGCGCAAACGGCATTGCCCGCTTGTCGAGAACGTGGACGTACGGTTGATTCGGTAGCAGGTACTGGAAGAACGGGTCCATGTCGCGCGCCACGAACAGCCGCTGCGTTCGTTTGTCGAGGTGATCCCTGACCGCTTCCACTGCCAGCACGGACGGAGCGACGGTGTTACGCACGGCCGCGAGCGCAGGTAAGGTCCACCCAAAGAACGACGCGATCAGCACCGCTCCAATCCACGCCTCAACCCTCGGCCAGCGCCGCGTCAGGCGTCCGATGCCGTCGGCTGCGAGAATCGCAAAGAGCGGGCAGTAGCCGATCGAGAATCGATTGATGCTATAGCGGTCGAGCATCAGCCACGCGAGCAGCGCGAAAGGACCGAACGTAAGAAACAGCCAGCCAATCGCGCGATCCCGTGCGGCGAGAGCGCCGGCGATGGAGATCGCAACGAAGATCGACGTGAGAAAGCTGAGCGCCAGCGACTCGTATTGCTTGACGAAGAAACGGTCGAAGAGGCGCCAGAGCGCCGGACGCGCCGGGCTCCGGAACGAGTCGATGCGGGTGATGTACTGACCGTGCTCCTTCGCTGCCTCGAAGTAGGGCTTGTACCCGCCCGTTGCGGCGATCGCACCTCCGAAGGCCACTCCCAGCGTGATGGCGCCGACAAGCGCCGCGAAGACGACGTCGCGCCAGGCCACCCGGGCCCGATACCACGTGGCCAGCAACCCGGGCGCGAGTCCGACTACGAAGTTCTGCGGGCGGATGCCAGCCGCCAGCGCGAGCAGTGCGGCGCCGATGAGGTAGGCGTTGGCACCACGGCATCCTCGAAAGAGAAATGCGACTGCGAAGACGACCAGCACGAGCGATGGAATGTCGCTGAATGCTCCGCCGCCGTAGAACCAGACGTTGGGGAAGAAGGCGCAGAGCGCCGCCGCGACCGCCGCTGTGACGAAGCGAAATCGCAACTCACGAGCCAGAAAGAAGATCGCCGGAAACACAAGCATCCCGGCGATGAGATTCACTGCTTGCAGCGCTCGGAAGTCACTCGGAATGATCGTTCTTACGATCCGCCCGAGTGCGATGTAGACCGGAAATCCGGGCGGGTGCGGATGATGGGCCGTGATGTCGAACGACCGCATGCCGAGACAGAAGAGCGCCTCGTCCCAGTCCCAGAGCGAACGGGCCATTGCCAGGAACCGCGTCGCCGCGCACACGATCGCAATGCACCAGAACGCGATGCGCTGGCGCTGCGTCAGTGCGGGAAGTGGTTGGGTGAGATCCATCGCCGGAGCGGCGAAAGGATCTCATGAATAGGGTGACTGGTTGTCAGGTTGGCCTATTTGGCGGCTCCGAACTTCACCGATAGAACTTCCCATCCCGCTCGGCCAGCTTGCGCAACGCAACGGTGGCCAGGAATCGCTTGCCGTGCTTCTGGGCAAGGTCGTCGAGGCGCGCCAGAATGTACGGCAACCCGAGTTTGTCCGCGTAACGGAGCAAGCCTCCTCGGAACGGCGGGAAGCCGGTGCCCATGATCATGGCCAGATCGAGCTCGGCCGGCGACGCCACGATCTTCTCGTCGAGAATCATCGCCGCTTCGTTGACCATCGCGAAGATCATTCGCTCGACGACTGCGGTCGCATCGGCGGGATGCGTGCTCCTGATGCCGAGCAGCTTGTAGACCGACGCGTCGGGTCCGAGTCTCTTGCCGGATGCATAGAGATAGAGGCCTTTGCCGTTTTTCTTGCCGTACCGTCCGTCCGTGTAAAGCGCGTCGACGACGTGCGATGGCTCCATGCGCGCACCAAAGGCCGCGCTCAGGATCTTCGCGACCTTTGCGGCGACGTCGATTCCGACCTCATCCAGCAGCGCCATCGGTCCCATCGGCATGCCGAAGTCGACCATCGCCTTGTCGAGCGACTCAATCGTGTTTCCTTCTTCGAGGAGAAAGCCGGCCTCGTTCATGTAGGGGCCGAGGATGCGATTGACGACGAAGCCGGGTCCGTCGTTGCAGTAGACGACGGTCTTGCCGAGCTTGCGAGCGGAGTTGGCGACGGTGGCCATGGCCACGTCCGACGTCTTCGCGCCGCGAATGACCTCGACCAGTGGCATGCGGTCGACCGGATTGAAAAAGTGCATCCCGGCAACGTTCTCCGGCTTCGCAGCCTCCGCCGCAATGTCCGTGATCGGGATCGTCGATGTGTTTGTGGCGAAGATGGCACCCGGTTTGGCGATTGCCTCAAACTCGCGGAGGACCTGCCGCTTGATCTCGACGTTCTCAACGACCGCTTCGATGACGAGGTCGCAGCGCTCGAAGCCACTCCAATCGATCGTCGACGTGATGCGGGCCAGCTTGCGCTGCATTTCCACGCGCGTCATGCGGCGGCGATCGACCTTCTTCTTCCAGATCTTCGCGGCCGCCTTCATCCCGCCCGCGATCGCTTTCCAGTTGATGTCGCGCATCCGGACGGTAGCGTCGGTCTTGTCGGCGATGAGCTGGGCGATACCGCCTCCCATGATGCCTGCGCCGAGCACGCCGGAATCGCGGACTTCGGTCGGAGCCGCGGCGATCCGTTCCTTCTTCGAGTCTTCCATGAGGAAGAAGAGACGGATTAGATTCTGCGCAACGTCCGATCCAGCTGTCGAACCATTTGTCGAGCCAACGATCAGAGGCACGACCTCATCGACTTCGCGAGCCAGTCCGCGCTCGATGCCGGCGGACATGCCGTACTCCATCACCTCGATGGCTTTGAGGGGCGCCGGATAGTGACCATGCGTTTGCGACAGAACGGCCTTGCGGGCTTTGTTGAAGATGACGCGCCGCGCCAGGGGATTCCCTTCGATGTAGAACTTGGTCCGGCCTCTTCCTCTGCGCTTTGGTTTCGCAGCGAACTGGCGGGCGATGTCGAGCAGAATCGCCGCGGGAACCACTTCGTCGACGAGGCCGATCTTCTTTGCTCTCTTGCCGTCGAGCGTCTTGCCATTGAGGATGATGTCGAGCGCCGACGGCAACCCGATGAGCCGCGGAAGACGCGTCACACCGCCCCATGCCGGATAAATGCCGAGCTTCGTTTCCGGGAGCCCGATCTGTGCCTTCGGGCTGTCGGACATGACGCGGTAATCACAAGCGAGAGCCAGCTCGCAGCCGCCGCCCAGCGCAGCGCCATTGATGGCGGCTACCGTGACCTGAGGAAGCTTCGAGAATCGGTGAATCGTCTGCTGGCCGAAGCGGGTGTACTCGCGCGCCTGCTCGGCAGAAGTCGCTTTCGAGAACTCGGTGACATCGGCGCCGGCGATGAAGATCGACGTTTTGCCCGACGCGACGATGACGCGCTTGATGTCGCGATCCCGCTCCAATTCGCCGACCACGCCGGCGAACTCGGTCATGACAGCGCTCGAGAACTTATTGATCTTCTCACCGGGCAGGTCGAACCAGAGAATGCCCAGATCTCCATCGCGCTCAATCCGAAACGCGGAGGCACTGCGTGGCGTTGCTTCAGCAAGGGATGTCATCGATCAAACTCGTCTCGTATCGCGTTCTTCATCAACGTCTTCATCGGCGAAAAGCCCGTCGATGATCTCCTTGTAGTTCTTATCGATCATCTTCCGCTTCACTTTCATCGACGGCGTGATCTCGTCGGCATCGATGGTGAAGTCGCGGGGAAGCAGAGCGAAACGGCGGATCTTCTCCTGGCGGTCGAGGTTCTGATTGAAGCGATCGATCTCGCCTTGATAGATCTTCAGCACCTTGTCGTTGGCCAACAGTTCGGGTCGCGTATCAAAGTGCACACCCATGGCTTTGGCGTCGCGCTCGAGCTTATCGAAATTCGGAACGATGAGCGCCACGAGGTACTTGCGTCGATCGCCGATGAGCACCGGAGTTCCAACGTACGGTGAGCTCTTCAGAAGCCCCTCCAACGGCTGCGGAGCGATGTTCTTACCGTAGGCGTTGATGATGATGTCCTTCTTCCGGTCGGTGATCTTGAGGAATCCGTCGGCGTCGATCTCGCCGATGTCGCCAGTGTGGAACCAGCCGTCGGGATCGATGGCCTGCCGTGTGGCGTCATCGTTGTTCCAGTAGCCCTTCATGATGTGCGGTCCCCGACTCAAAATCTCCCCATCCTCGGCGATCTTGATCTCGACTCCAGGAATGGCGCGGCCGACGGTACCAACGCGGCGATGCGTTGGTGTGTTGATGGCGATGACGGGAGACG
>DATLVW010000440.1:0-7200 GCA_035577085.1 Thermoanaerobaculia bacterium | reverse complement strand
GTCCTGCCTTCGGAACTTAGTGCGCGTCCGCCTCAGATCGTTCCGGTCCACGACAGTAGGTAAAAGATCGAGCAGTACCAGACGCCCTTTCGCCTGCGCTTCCGCCATAGCATCGGGCAGCGTCTTCCATTTGCCTGACGGAGGAAGAGAGACACTGGCATCGGCGGCGGTGGCTGGAGTCTCCGCACCGCTGCAGCTCACACCGCCCCACGCTCCGGTGGCCATCTCTTCCGCGACCACTCCGATGGCCGCACCGGGCTCGTGATGCACCTGAAAATCGATGCGCCAGTTCGCTTGCTTCGAAAGGTCGAGGTTTTCCATCCGCTTCGAGATGGTCACTGGCGGCGCGCCGGCAGAACGGACGGCGATGGAAAAGCGCAACGTGCCGGCAGTGAGTCCTGAACGGACCGCGTCGATCGGCGTGAGCGTGACGAACGCAACGAGCTCCGAGGTGATGTCGTTCGCGTTCTTCGAGGCGACTTGGCGCACCGTGCATTGCACCGGCAACTCTCCGCGCTCTTCACCTGCATCGCCCGCAAGCAGTGTCGCTCGCGCCACCGCCAGCGCCTCGGGAGTTCCGGAGATGACCGAACGTTGTGCACGCACACTCACGCCCGGCCGCAGCGATTTCACTTCGATGTGGTGCGCGCGTCCGTCCCGCGGCCGGTGAAGCTGGTACGTGATCACGATGCGGTTGGCGAGCTGATCGAGATCGGTGCCCAACTTCGCTCCGTTTGTCTGCACGCTTCCGCCGGTCTCGTCGGCCAACGTGCGGAGCGGATCGAGAGGACGGATGTTCAGTCCGGTGGGCGACACGATGCCGCCCTTCGGAGACTTGACGAAGTCATTCAGCCGGCCTCGCCCCGCGTTCGTCACATCGAAGGTTGGATTTCCAGCGTTGTTCATCCAGCCCGGCGCGAAGCTGAGGACGGTCCAGCCGTTCGCCGCCATGGCCTTGGCGACTTCCGCCTGGCGCGCAGCGGAGCCGAGTCCGCGAAGGTCGGTGTCTCGCTCTCCATCCGGCCTGCCGTAGAAATCGATTGGATCGAGGTCGTAACCGGTCGTGACGACGAGGAGCGCATGGGGACGCCCGGGCTCCTGGTAGCGTGACGTCCAGGTCAGCATGGCATCCTGACGGGCCCGAACGATCTGCGCCTCGAACCGCGCGCTGGCCGTGGCACGCACGGATTGAATCGTGTTCCCTTGCGACGTAGACGGCGAGCGGACCGCGGCATCTGCCTCTTCGTCAGCGAGAAAGTCCGCGCGCAACCGCGTGACCAGCTCCTGACCACGAATCTTCGGAGCCAGATCGAGAAGCGTCGATCGCAGCGTTTCGGCGTTACCGGTGGCTGGCGCGATCACGTGCGGCGCGGACCCTTCGTCGCCGACGATCTGCACGTCACCAAGCGCCACCAGTTCGCCAGCGTGCGAGGCCAGATCGTTGAGCGCCTCACTCAGGCCGCGCGTCGTCGAAAGCGATTGTTGGATGAAGATGACAACCTGCCATCTTCGGGCGGGCGTGGGCGCAATCGGCGCAACCGGAGATGGCGCGGATTCAGTCGCAATTGCTTGCACTGGATAGGAGACGCCGATGATCTGCTGCGGCTTGCCGTCCTCGAGCAGCACGAAATCCGCCGGCGTGAGTCCGGCGGGGACCTTCCCTTTCGCGTCGCGAACGACGACGGGAACCTCGATCGCAGAAACATCGATCCGTTCGCTGACTTGCGCGAATAGTGAGGTGGCAAGGAAAAGAGCGGGAACCACTGCCGCGCGCGGATTCAATCGGGATCTCCTGGCTGCAACGAGCGCGGCGATCATAACGGAATGGCGGAATCGCGAGGGGTCGCGAATCCGCGCACGAACGAGTCGTATACTCGGACGATGCCGTCGTTCGAAAAGACTCTTCTCGCTGTGAACGACCTGAAAGCCAGCGGCGTCATCGACCAGTACGCGATTGCTGGCGCCATGGCACTGATGTTCTGGATCGAGGCGATTTCCACTTACGATCTCGACGTCCTTGTCATGTTGCCCCAATTAGACGGCCTGCTAGTCTCAGTCGATCCGATCTACCGATGGGCCGCAGAGCGAGGCTACCAAGCCGAGCACGAGCATGTTGTCATCGAAGGATTTCCTGTGCAGTTCCTTCCATCATTCGGCGCGCTCGCCGACGAAGCGATCCGCACAGCTGCCGATCGGCAATATCACGATGTGCCATTGCGCGTGGTCAGGCCGGAGTATCTCATCGCGCTTTATCTTGTACCCTCGGCACGTACCATGAAGCGAAGGGAGCGCGCCGCCGCACTTCGCGAATCAGCAGATATTGACCGCGGCCTGCTCGACGATTTGATGCGACGCTTCAACCTGACGTTTTAGTTAGTCAAATGACTGAGTCCCCGCCAAGACCGACCGACGAATTGCTTACTAGCCTGTACGAAGGCAAGCGCGCGCTGCATGCCGAACAGCGAGCGCTGCCGTACTCAGAGAAGATCCGCCAACTGCTCGAACTTCAGAAGATTCACTACGAGATCATGCGGTCCCGAGGTGTAGAGCTGCGGCCTTGGGAAAAGCCGTGGGACATCGAGCTGTAGTCTGAGCGCTCAAATCCCCGTCACCCGCACTACTTCTTCAAAGCTCGTCACTCCCTCGGCCAGTTTGCGCAGCGCGCTTTGCCGCAGGGTGCGCATGCCGCGTTTGACGGCCATGTCTTTGATCTTGAGGAAGTCTTCCGAGCGGTCGATGAGATCGCGGATGGCGTTGTCGATCGGGAGGATCTCGAAGATTCCGGTGCGGCCGAAGTAGCCGGTGTTGCGGCAGCGGATGCAACCGGCGCCTTCTTTGACGATGATCCGTTTGCCGGCCGGCGCCTGCAGGTTGAGCATCCCTGCTTCTTCGACGCTGAGCGGCCGGTTGCGCTTGCAGTCTTCGCAGATGCGGCGCATCAAGCGTTGCGCCATCGTTCCGACGAGCGTCGATGAGATGAGGAATGGCTGGATGCCGAGGTCGATCAGGCGCGTCACGGACGTCGCCGAATCGTTCGTGTGCAGCGAGGAGAAGACCAGATGGCCGGTCAGGGCCGCCTGCACCGCATTCTGTGCGGTCTCTTCGTCGCGGATCTCGCCCACCATGATGATGTCGGGATCCTGGCGCAGAATCGTTCGAAGCGCAGAGGGGAACGTGATACCGATCTTCGTCTGCACCGACGTCTGATTGAACTCGTCCCACACCATCTCGATCGGATCTTCGATCGTCGTGATGTTGATCTCGGGCGATGCCAGCGACTTGAGCGCCGAGTAGAGCGTCACCGTTTTGCCCGAGCCGGTCGGACCGGTGACGAGAATGATGCCGTGCGGACGCTTGATCCAGTCCGCGAACATCCTCAGCTCGTCTTCATAGAAACCGAGACCGGAAAGATCGCGCAGGAGAACGTCGGGATCGAAGATGCGCATCACCAGCTTCTCGCCGAACGCGGTGGGCAACGTCGAAACGCGAAGCTCGACCTCTTTTCCCTCCCGCTCGGTCTTGATGCGGCCATCCTGCGGGCGGCGGCGCTCGGCGATGTCCATCCGGCACATCGTCTTGATGCGCGAGGTGATGGCGAGATTGACGAGCTTCGGCACGCGCTGGATCTCGTGCAGCACGCCGTCGATGCGGAAGCGAATCATGGCCGACTCGCGCTTCGGCTCGATGTGGATGTCGCTGGCGCGCGAGTCGTATGCGTGTTGCAGCAGGAAATCGACAGCGTTGACGATGTGCGCGTCGCTGGTCTCGATCTCGTTTCCGGACTTGAGCTTGACGTACTGCTCGAGGTTGGAGAGATCGATGGCGCCGCGGCCGAGGTCGCGGCCGGCTTTCGTCACCGAGGCTCGGAAACCGTACTGCTCGGTGATCACGCCCATAACGTCGCTCTCGGACGACACCACGATCTCGATCTCCTGCTTCACCATCTGGTGATAGGTGTCGAGAGCGACGGTGTCGAAGGGATTGACGACCGCGACGATCAGCCTGCCGTCGCGGACCGCGACCGGTGTCATGCGGTGCTTCTTCGCAAACGGACGCGAGATCTTCGCTTCGATCATTTCAAGGTCGAGCTTGAGTGGATCGATCTTGAAGAACTTCAGCCGCGCATCCTCGGCGATCAATCGGGCGAGAAGAAAATCATCGATGCGCGTGCCGCTCCCGCTGGCATCGGTGAGGTTCATGCCCATCAACGCCTTGAACGGACTGGCCTCCTCCTCGCCGCGCGCGCGGGCGGAACGCGATTGCGCGCGAAGCTGGCGATCGAGGTTATCCACTTCGATCTTCTGCTTCTCGTCGATGAAGCCGGCGTTCTGCAGCATCTCGCCGAGGTAGGTGATCGTGACCTCGCGCGACTTGCGGCCAGCGGATGGGGCGGTGGCGGTCATAGGAGAGTGAATGATGAGGGATGGAGGGTGAATTCCGCTAGCGGCGTGTGGTTCCGGGTTTTGGGTTTGGAAACCGATCACCACAGAGGCACAGCGCGGCATAGCCGCAACCAAATGAAACCCACCAAATCTGCAACCAATCAGTTTTGGTGAAAATCTTTGCGTCGCGCGCAGAAACCGCTGGTTAGTAGTACAGAGGTCACAGAGACTCTCTGTGTTCTCTGTGTCTCTGTGGTTGCCCTTGCTTTGGCGACCACTTCAACTCACCCCACGAATCGCGCCGGCCGCGCGACACGCACGTGGCCGAAGTAGTTATCCACGCGCATCGCCACCTTCTCCGCCATCGAACGGAAGGTCGTCATCTTGCCGCCGAAGATGTTGAGCAGATTGCCGCGGCGCTCGAGGCGGTAATCGCGGCCGATGGCGCTCGGATTCAGGGCGCGGCCGACCAGCGGGCGCACGCCGGCGAAGGTCGAAGCCACCTCGTCGTACGTGATCGGCTCCCGAAGATACCGATTGAACCGGGCGATGAGATAGTCGATCTCCTCCCCCGTCGCCAGCACGTTTTCGAGCGACGTCCGATGCATCACTTCCGTCGTGCCGACGAGCGTCGTCCCTTTCCACGGTAGGACGAAGAAGACGCGCCGGTCGCTGAGCGATTGCAACAACATCCCGACATCGGCGACGCGATTCCTCAACACCAGGTGCGACCCGCGCACGAGCGAGAGGACATAGCGCGAATGGATGCGATTCTCGGCGAGGAGCGCATTCATCCACGGACCGACCGCGTTGACGACAAAGTCGAATCTCTGCTCCTCCCCGCTCGCCGTCCCGACGACCCAGTCGCTTTCCTGGCGCCGCAACGACTCGACGCGCGTCTCCTCGCGCACCTTCGCGCCTTCGCGGATCGCCGACGCCACGACGACGCGGGCCAGCGCGTAATCATCGACCTGCGCATCCCAGTAGCTGAACCCACTTCGCAATCCATCGGCGATGAGAGGCACGCGCTCGATCAACTCGCCGGCGCTCATGGCCATGTGCGGCGCGATGTTGGAACGGCCGGCCAGAAGGTCGTACAGCGTCAGACCGGCTCGAAGGGTGAGCGAGCTCCGCGGACTGTCGGCATACACGGGCAGCAGAATCTCGACCGGCTTCACGAGCTCCGGCAGGTTCTCCAGCAGCCAGGCGCGGTCGCGCAACGACTCACGCACGAGCGCGATATGGGCGTGCTCGAGGTAGCGCAGGCCGCCGTGAATCATCTTCGTGGTCGCCGACGAGGTCTGGGCGCCGCAACGGCCTTTCTCGAAAAGCGTGACGTCGTAATCGCGGCGTGCAAGCTCCCACGCCACGCCAAGCCCGTTGATCCCGCCGCCGATGACCGCAACCCGCACGGTATCGAATCGTACCTGTTGTTCCCAAAATTGGCGCACGATTTGAAATGGCTGAGCCACGAATGGCAATGGAGCTGGTTCAGTCGAGCGAGTTTTCCGAGCCGGCGGGCGATCTGGCCGTGATGCTCACCGGCGGCGGCGCACGAGCCGCGTACCAAGTCGGACTGATCAAAGGACTGGCCCGCCACTTCCCCAACCTTCGCTTCCAGATCATTACCGGCGTCTCGGCGGGCGCCATCAACGCCATCTTTCTAGCGGCGCACGATGGGCCGCTTCGCGCGGCTGCGGACGCACTCGGGGATCTCTGGCTCGCACTGGAGTCCCAGCATGTGTTCCGCCCGAACTACGCGGCGCTGCTGCCGTTCCGAGCGGCTTGGAAGGCGCTGCTGCCACCACGCATGACGAAACGTCCTCACGGCCTGCTCAACGCCGGGCCGCTGGCCGAGACGCTGCGCCACATCTACGACACTCCGGTGCGTAATCAGCCAATCGCCGGAATCCAGCGCAATCTCGACCACGGCGATTTGAAAGCGGTCGCACTGATCGGACTTGATTACACGACCGGCCAGAACGTTCGATGGACGCAGGGACGCTGTGATCCCGTCTTCGAAGGTCCGAATCGCCGCAGCGTGCAGACCGAGATCACCGTCGAGCACGTGCTGGCTTCGGCCGCGCTGCCCTTTGTTTTCCCCGCCGTGAAGATCGACTCGCGCTGGTACGGAGACGGCGGCATCCGTCTCGCCGCTCCGCTTTCCAGCGCCGTCCACCTCGGTGCCACCCGCATCCTGGCCATGTCTACCGGCTACCAGCGAACGGCCGAGGAGGCCGCCACGCCGGTACTGCACGGCTACCCGCCCGCCGCGCAGATCATGGGTCAGCTCATCAACGCCATCTTCCTCGACGTCATCGATGAGGATGTCAACCGCATGGAGCGGATGAACGAGATGATCGAGAAACTCGATTCATCGCAGCGCAACGGCTTCAAACCGGTCGACCTCCTCGTGCTGCGACCCTCCGAAGACCTCGGCAAGATCGCCGGGGAGCATGAGAAATACCTTCCCCGCAACCTCAAGCTCATCACGCGCGCCATGGGAACACGCGAGACGGAGTCGCCCGACTTCATTTCCATGCTGATGTTCGTGCCGCAATACACCTCGATGCTGATGGAGATCGGCGAGGCCGACGTGGCCTCGCGACTGGACGAGCTCCGCACGTTCCTCGGCGAGACGGCGGGAACGGCGATCCGCGCGGTGTGAGGGGTTCACTTGTTTCACGCGGAGGCGCGGAGATGCGGAGAAAAACACCTCCGTGTCCTCCGCGTCTCCGCGTGAATCGCCTCTAACACCCATGCAGACAGCCGAAACCTAAACCACCGCCGCCGTCTCCCGATACTGGATCTCGTACAG
>DATLVW010000439.1:0-13571 GCA_035577085.1 Thermoanaerobaculia bacterium | reverse complement strand
AGTCGGAGGCACAGCCGGCGCCGCAGGCGAACATCGTGACCGCGGCAGGTCCGACCGTCTCGCCGACGATTGCGCAGCAGTAGCTGAAAGCACCACAGAGACACTGAGGACACAGAGAAAACCTCTGTGACCTTTGTGTCTCTATGGTGCAAAGGGTTTGCTAGCCCGCAGATTTACGCCGCGTTGGAACTCGCCCCAGCTGCAGCCCGAATCGCCGTCATCGCCTTTTCGACCTGCCGGTCGCGCTTCTCGATTTTCCGGCAGCGGCCGATGACATCCTCGATCATTGCCCACGTCACATTCGATGGCTGGTAGCGGTCGGGAGACGATTCGGCAACGTGGCGCCCGAGCGCACCAAGCGCGGTGAAGTAGGGCAACGGCGTTGCGGCAACGTCGCGCGACAACTCATCGATATAACGGGCCACGAGCAGACCGACCGCGGACGACTCCACATAGCCTTCAACGCCCGTGATCTGCCCCGCGAAGAAGACGCGGTCATCGAGTTTCGTTTGAAACGTCGGCCGCAGATGCTTCGGCCCGTTGATGAACGTGTTGCGGTGCATTGAGCCGAAGCGCGCAAAGACGGCGTTCTCGAGGCCGGGAATCATCTGGATCACGCGCTTTTGCTCGGGCACCTTCATCTTCGTCTGGAAGCCCACGATGTTGAAGTAGTCGTCCGAGAGATCCTCTTTGCGAAGCTGGACGACCGCGTGAGGCCGTTCGCCGGTCACCGGGTGCTCGAGGCCGACCGGCTTCATCGGTCCGAAGCGAAGCGTCTCGATGCCGCGCGATGCGATCTCTTCGACAGGCAGGCAGCCCTCGAAGTGCGCGGCTTTTTCGAAGTCATGCGGAGCAAAGATCTCGGCCGACAGCAGCGCGGCGACGAACGCTTCGTACTCCGCCTGCGTCATCGGCGCGTTGAGGTAGTCGGTGGCGGAGCCCTTCCCGTAGCGCGATTTCCAGTAGAGCTTCGTGAGGTCGAGCGAATCGGCCGCGAGGATCGGAGCGATCGCGTCGTAGAAATACAAACCGTCGCGCCCGAGGAAGTTGTTGATCGCTTCGAAGAGCGGCTGGGAGGTGAGCGGGCCGGTAGCGACGACGAGAAAGTCGTATCCGTCACGGTCGAGCGACGTGACCTCTTCACGGCGCAGCGTGATGTTCGGCTCGGAGGCGATGGCGCTCGTCACTGCGGCGGCGAAGCGCTCCCGATCGACGGCGAAGGCGTCCCCGGCAGGCACGCGGGCGTCCGTGCCGCAACGAATGACGAGCGATTCGAGCAGCGCCATCTCCGCCTTCAACAGTCCGACGGCGTTTGTGATCGCGGAAGAGCGGAAGGAGTTCGAGCAAACGAGCTCGGCGAGATTCGACGTCTGGTGCGCCGCGGTGGTCGTCGAAGGACGCATCTCGACGAGATCGACCTTGTGGCCGCGCTGTGCAAGGCCGAACGCGCACTCGCAGCCGGCTAGACCGGCACCGATGATTTTGACTCGTGCCACGTGAATGGTTTCCCGTTCGTCCCGACTCCATCGTCATGAACGACGATGGCCCTGCATCGTCAGTTCGAAGGCTCGTTCGTCGGAAACGGCGTCGTTCCCTCGATGCGAATGTCGCCGAACTTCTGCTCGAACAACGAGATGTTGTGCGCCAGCGCTTCCAGGAGTTGCTTGGCGTGCAGCGGCGTCATGATCGCGCGGCTGTAGACCTTGACGTCCGTCCGTCCGGGAACGATGCGTCCGAGGTCGATCACGAACTCGCTCGGCGAATGGATGATGTTCGCGAAGTTGATGTACTCCCCCTGCGCGACGCTGTCATCGAGAGTGATGCGGATGGTGGGCTGCTCTTGCTCGTCCATTTCAGGCGAGCATACCTCCGCGATCCAGTCGAAATTCCCGGGCTCGTCCCAGAAATGTGGGGAGAAAGCCGGTAGGATCTGGTACATCAAACCGCAGCCGAGGAAATCGAAGGGATGAAGATCTCCGTGCAGCGCTCGGGCGGATTCGCAAACATCGGCTCACACGCCGAGGTCGATACGTCCACGCTGCCGCGTGAGAAAGCGGACGTGTTGCAGCGGCTGATCAGGGGCGCCGCGTTCCCTGATCAGCCGGCACAGCCGCATCGCACTGCCGGCGCTGCCGATGTCTATCAGTACGACATCACCGTAGACGATGGCACCGGCTCGAAAACGTATCGGGCCGATGAGCTGTCGATACCCGAGAAGTGGCGTGCCGTGGTCGAGCACGTGCTCAGGCAAAGCTGAGAGGACACCGATCACGTTCTCGCAGCTGAACAATTACACCGGTAGGTGTATCGTCGCGTTCGTCCGAAAGCATCAATCGATGAGCGCAAACAATTCGTCTGAGCAGACCTCCGTTCTGCAGACCATCACGAGCCCCACGCTCGATCCCGTTGATCCGCTCTTCCAGCAGTACCCGTCGATGAAGCTAGGCGTACGCGAGAGCGTGCGCTTCTACGCGAATCTGCTCGTTCCTCTCGCGGAGAGGATCATCGCAGGCGAGCCCGAAGTCACCGAGTGGGTGATCACCGCGCCGCCGCTGTACGTCGTTCCTGCCGGAGCGAATCTGCTCGCTCACGAAATGTTTCCGATCTTGCGCGAGCGCGTTCCTCGTTCCCGGGCACTCCGGCTGGTTGACCTGCGATACGCGCTTCCCATGGCACAAAGCAATGCCCATCTCCTCGGAGAGGACTACAGCAGCTCGGACATTGCGGCCCGGATCAGGAACCGGCAGCGGCTGCACGAAGGAGACGGAGCTCCGCGGCCGGACCCGGCGGATTTCGCAGGCCGCGCTGTCCTTTTCATCAACGACATCAACGTCACGGGAACGCAGCAGTTGTATGTCCAGCGGACACTCGACAGCGTTCATCCTGCTTCGATCCATTGGATGTACATCTTCCAGGTCGATCCCGATCTTGGCCGTTCCTACCCCGGAATCGAGTACGCATTGAACTTTCTGAACCTCGGCACGTTCGAAGAATTCGCGGAGGTCATCGCGCGGGCGCACGTCGACTACACGTCTCGATGCGTCAGCCGGCTCTTTAGCTATCCGATCGAAGCGCTCGAGCCGCTTTTTCATTCTCTGGATCGAACACGCCGCGAAAGACTTTTTGAGCTGGCGACGAGGGAAGGCGTGTACACGGAAATGGCAGATTTAGCCAAGCTGGCGCTCCTCCGCGAGTCTTCTTCCGGTAACATGGCGAACGCCCACTGATCGATAGCCGTCAATCAGGCAGTCCGCCATTCTTGCGACCGGTCCGAAGCTTCACGGAGGCATTGTTATGTCACACGTCACTCGCGCCCAACTGCTGACGCTATTCGTCGCCGTGATCTCCGCTGGCATCGCCCTCGGGCAGACGCCGCCGCCCTCCGGGAACGAGAAGCCTCCCGCCGCGGACGCTCCGAAAGAAGCCAAACCCGACGAAAGGACCGAGAAAAAGGCGGTCGCCCCTGTGGTCGAGCAGATCACGGTGACCGGCGAGCGCTTCGAGCGCCCCGTCGACGCCACACCGCAGTCCCTGACCGTGATGGATTCGAAAGACCTTCACGCACGGCCGCTGTCCAACGTGCAGACCATGCTCGACGACGCGCCCGGAATCTCGCTTCAGCGTTCCGGCGGCCTCGATGGCCAGATCGTCGTTCGCGGCCTCAGCTCCAACGATGCGCGCATCGTGTTGTTCATCGACGGCGATCGCTTTCGAGGCCGCAACTTCCTCGAATACAGCCTGCTCGATCCGGACGAGATCGAGCGCATCGAGATCATCCGCGGCCCGGCAGCAGCGCTTTACGGGTCGGATGCGATGAATGGCCTGGTCAACGTCATCACGCGGCGCGCGGCGGGCGATCCGGCACAACAGCACTTCTCGCTTACCCCACGGCTCTACGCGCTCGGCTACTCCAGCACCAACAACATGGGCGCCGCACGGCTTGAGCTGCAGGGCATCGGCGATGGTTTCGACATGCTGCTGTCCGGCAACTACCGGAAGGCTGACAATTTTCACACTCCCGACGGCGAGGTCCTGAATAGCGACTTCGCGGCGCGAGGGTTCAACGCGCGAGTCGGCTATTCGCCCACTCCCACGCGGCGTTTCGAGCTCATCGGCAAGATCTTCTCCGACGATGCCGGACGCGCCAACGCTCCCGGCGCTCCGCTCGTCATCACGCGCGAAGATCCGCTGCGCGAGCGGTACGTTCGCGCCGGCTTCACCGAAAGCCAGGCCGCCCCGTGGCTGCAGGACATCGATGCCTCGCTCTACGTGAGAGTACTTTCCAGCATTCTTCGCAGCGTCAATCACTCAGCGTCGAATGGCGACGTCGACACCCGGAACACCTGGGTAATCGGACCGACGGAGACCGGCGGCAAGCTACTGGCCCGCTCGATCATCGGCAACAACGTCCTCTCCTACGGCTTCGACTTCTACAACGAGGACGCCCCCAGCTTCGAAGACGATGATCGAATCGTCAACAAGGCCGGGGTGACGACCTTCCTCGATCCGCGGGCCAAGCGTGTCCGCGACGCTTCGCAAACCGATATTGGGGGGCTGGCTCACTACGATTACGATCCGACGTCGCAATGGACGGTCTCGCTCGGCGGGCGGTACGACTTCGTCGAGACAAAGCTCAGCTCCACGCCGGCGCCCGGCGAATCACCCGAGCTCTCCGCGGCATTTGCCCGGAACCTCACGGCGAGAGACACCGCGCTCACCGGCAGCGGTGGCCTGATCTTCCGGCCACTGCCGACGTTCCACCTCGTCGGCAACATCAGTACGGCGTTTCGCGCACCGACCACGAGCGACAAATCAGGCTCCGGAATCGTCGGAGCGCTCAACTCGCTGCCGAATGCCGACCTGAAGCCGGAGTCGAGCGTGAACTACGAGCTCGGCGCGCGATTGCGGTTGCAGGCTGTGAATCTGAATCTCAGCACGTTTCGGAGCGACTACAAGGATCTGATCCAGTTCCAATTCCTTAATCCGACCACGCGCGTTGCCGTGAATTTCGGCAAGTCGAAAGTGGAGGGGTGGGAACTCGACGGCACCTATCAGATGTCGCGGGACATGGCCTGGCGTTTCAACGCCGCGGACGTGCGTGCCACCAATACCATTACCGGCGTACCCCTCTCCTATGTGCCACCGCTGAACGGGCTCATTGGATTGCGCCGCACCTTCCCGGTCGCTTCCAGTTGGCTCGAGCTCACGGCGCGATGGTCGAACGACAAGACGCGCATCAACCCGACGCAGGAACGTCCCACCGATGGATACGAAGTCTTCAGCCTCTATGGTGGCCTGGATCTCGGCCGTTATCAGCCGTGGTTGAAGTCGTACCGACTAACCGCCGGCATCGACAACCTCACGAATAAGGCCTACCGTAGCCCCGTGACCAAAGAGTCCCTCGGCTTCCCAAGAAGCTTCACCAATCCGGTGCTCGAGCCCGGCCGCTCCCTGAGCATCAACCTCACGGCGGGGTTTTAAGGTCGTTTGCGTTCGCGCCTCGTCGCCGCCGGCATAGGCCTCTTCGCCTGCCTGGCGTTACCGGGTTTCGCGGCGCCGCTGCGTGTAGCGGTCGCCTATGAAGTCACTAATCTGACTCCCTACACGCCGGGGCTGCCCGAGACGTTGCTCGAGCTCGTGTACGACAAGCTTGCCGCACCTTCTCCGTATCTCGGCAACGCGCAGCCATGGCTTGCGACGGCGATTGTGCCCGAGGGGCAGGATGGGAAGGTGTGGCGCATCGAGTTGCGCGACGGTGTGCACTGGCACGATGGCAAGCCATTTACCGCCAGCGACGTCGTTTTCACACTGCGCTACTATCGCGACGGCACGCCGAATCGCTGGACGCATCACGTCAGCGACACGCCGAAGCTGACGACGATCGAGCCGATCGACCGTTTGTCGCTGCGCATCGGCTGCGAACGCCCCTGCCCGATGTTCGACCGCGTCACTGCCGCCGACCTGGTCATCCTCCCCGAACATCTCTGGCGGTCGGTAAAAGAGCCTCACCTTTATCACGGGCCACTCATCGGCACCGGCCCGTATCGCGTGTCGCAACTGGAGGCGGGACGGTTTCTGCGCCTCGAAGCGAATCGCGACTATTTCGGCGGCGTTCCGCGTGTGGCCAGCATTTTCATCTCGTTCATCCGTAATCCAGCCACTGCATTTGCAGCATTGTGCGCGGGCGAGCTGGACTTGGTTGCCGCGCCGGTGCCGCCCGAGCTGGTCGAGCCTCTGTCGCACCGTAAAGGCCTGGCTATGACTGCCGGAGGGAACAGTCCGGTCTTCGGCGTGGAGCTACGCGTCAACTTTGACCGCGCTCCGTTTTCCGATCCTGAGTTTCGCCGAGCGCTCGCGCTCGCAATCCGGCCGGGGGAAGTGTTGCAGCGGGTTGCGCTGGGGCAAGGTGTCGTCGGGCCTTTCCCAGCTCTTGCCAGCCCCTGGACCAAACCCGGTCTGCGGCAGCCTAGTGACGATCCTCGCGCTGCCGCGGCGATTTTCGATGCGATGGGATTTCGCGACCGTAATGGCGACGGATTGCGTGAAGATACCCACGGAGCGCCGCTGCGGTTCAGTCTGAAGGTTTCCAGCAGCGAGCCACTGCATCAGCGCGCCGCGCAGGTCATCGCCCGGCAGTTGAAGGCCGTTGGCTTCGACATAGAGGTTGATGTCGTCGATCCGGCGCGCTCTCGGGCACTTTACACCACGCGTCAGTTCGACTTGTTGATCGACGACGTCACGCCGCACAATCTGGCCGACCCCGATCAACTCATGCAATCCGTCATGTACGGCTACTTGTGGCACGAAGGACGATCGTACCCGGAGCTGGACGCCCTCATCAGCCAATGGCGTATCGCATCGACTGTTGAAGCGCGAACCGAGGCAGGTTTCGAATTACAGGAATTGCACAGTAAGGCGCCAGTTGCAATTATGTTGTATTACCCGAAATCCCATTATGCCTACCGCCCGCAAGCGTACGACGGTTGGCGCCCCATTCCCGGACTGGGCGTGTTTCATAAATGGTCACTGCTCCAGTTCGCAGGCGGCGTCCCCGCGTGGGCCAAACCATGACGCGCACGTCACGGATTGCCGGCTACATCGTTGTCCTCTGGCTGGGCGCGACGGCGAATTTCCTGTTGCCACGCTTGCTTCCGGGTGATCCTGTCGATTTTCTGATCGGTGATGACGCCGGGCGGCTCACCGGCGCGCAGCGAACCGCCATGTTGGCGCAATTCGGAATGGACCGGCCACTAATCGAGCAATACCGCCACTACATGAGCAGTATCGCGCGATTGGACCTCGGAACCTCGCTCGCACACGGCAAGCCCGTGTTGAAGGTGATCGCAGCAAGGCTGCCGTGGACGCTACTCCTTGTCGGAATCTCGATCATCCTGGCCTTTGCGATTGGCTTCATCCTCGCCTGCTTCTTTCACTGGGTGGAGCGTGCACGTACATCCTCGGCGTTGATGTGCACTGTCGTGTTCTTCGGATCACTGCCGCCATTCTGGGTTGGAATGGTGGCGATCGCGGTCTTTGCAGTGGCTCTGGGATGGTTGCCCACTCATGGCGCTGCGTCGCTCGAAGAAGGAATCACATGGGGGAGCGTCTTACGTCACGCTCTGCTACCCGTTGCCACTTTGACGCTCGGGTACATCCCCTCGGTATTTCTTGTTGCGCGCGCATCCCTGGAGGATGCACTTGGCGAAGGTTACGTCGCATTGGCGCGCTCTCACGGCGCAACTCCTTTGCGCGTACTGTTGCGACAGGCAGCGCCAATCGCCCTCCGTCCTCTCGTCAACCAGTTCGCCATGAGCTTCGGCGTCCTCCTCGGCGGCACAGTCATCGTCGAGACGGTCTTCGCCTATCCCGGACTCGGCTTGCTGCTTTATGAAGGCATCCTCGCGCTCGACTTCCCGCTCGTCCAGAGCGTTTTTCTCCTTCTCGTCTTTTCGGTAGTGCTGGCGAACATCGCAGCGGACATTCTGCAGGTTCGGCTCGATCCCCGGTTGCGCAGCGGACTGGACGCGACTACATGAGCGAGGGACAAGGTCCGCGGCGCGTAGGCGCTCTGCTTGTCGCGTTGATGGTCGCGGTGGCCATCCTCGGCCCTCTTCTCTCTCCTTATGATCCACGGGCGTGGACCGCCGCTCCGTTCCAGCCGCCGTCGCTTCATCACTGGCTCGGCACCGACGACATGGGCCAGGATCTGTTGAGCATCTGGCTCTACGGCGCGAGGCACTCGGTTGCCATTGCGCTACTGGCTGCAATCGGCGCGACGTTGCTCGGCACTTTGGTTGGAGCCGGGGCCGGCTATCGCAGAGGACGATGGGATTTTGCCGCCATGCGGCTCGTCGATTTCTTCCTGACGCTGCCAACGTTGCCGCTGGTTCTTGTAGTTGCGTTCTACGCAGGCGCGAGCCGGCCATTGCTCGTCGCGGTGTTGATCTTCAGCTCGTGGGCGCGTTGCGCGCGCGAGCTTCGGCCGCAGGCAGCGGCCTTGCGCGACGCCGATTTCGTCGTGGCGGAGCGCGCCATGGGCGCTACCGAGACCAGCATCCTGATCCGCCACATCATTCCTGTCCTCTGGCCGATGATCCTGGCGCAATTTGCCCGGCTCGCGCATCAGGCCGTGCTCATGGAAAGCGGTCTGTCATTCCTCGGGCTCGGCGACTCACAATGGGTGAGCTGGGGGGGCACGCTGTACTACGCCAACGCCCGCGCCGTTTTTCTCGGCAATTCATGGCTTTGGTGGGGGCTCCCGCCCGGCCTCGGCATCGGATTGTTGATCACCGGCTTCGCGCTGCTCGGAGTCGGCAGGCCGAGGGGCGCGGCATTGCGGGCGGCGATGATTCCAAGCGGACCTTGCCCCGACCCTGATTCCGCACATCTGTTTCAGATCCGCGATCTCGAAGTCGGCTATTCGGGACGGACTATCCTGCAAGGCGTCGACTTGCATCTCGACGAAGGCGAAGTCCTCGGGCTCGTTGGTGTGTCGGGAGCCGGTAAAACGACGCTCGTTCAAACGGTTCTCGGTTTGCTACCACACGCCGAGATTCACCGCGGCGGCGTGTGGCTGGCCGGACGGGAGTTGTTGCGGATGCCGGAGCGCGAGCGCCGCCTCCAACGGGGCAAAGAGATCGCATGGATCTCGCAGGCGGCGATGCAGTCGCTCAATCCCGTGCGCAACATCGGCTCGCAGCTTCGCGAAGTCGCGGGCATGGACGGCGATCGCCAATCTGTCGAAGCGAGGATCTCAAGCGCGCTGACGTCGGTCGGCCTGTCGCACGATTTGAAGAAAGCCTATCCGCACGAGCTCTCAGGCGGGATGCGGCAGCGTGTAGTGATCGCGATGGTGCTCTGCCGAAAGCCGCGTGTGCTTTTGGCAGACGAAGCGACGTCGGGACTCGACAGCGATCGCGCACGCGAGATCCTGGATTTGCTCACGCGCCTCTGCCGCGAGCGAAAGATGGCACTTCTTCTGATCTCGCACGATCTCGCACTGCTGGAGCGCCACTGCGACCGCCTGGCCATTCTCGATCGCGGCCAAATCGTCGAAAGCGGCCCCCCCTTCGCACTCCTGGCCGCTCCCAGCAGCGCCGCCGGAAAGGCGCTCGCCGAAGCCGCGTGTCCGCGGCCACGCAGCCCGATCCATCGCCCGACCGATCCGGCAATCGTTCTCGACCTCTCCGCGGTGGACTTCACCTACTCGACCGGTGCAGGGCTGAAAAACGTATCGCTACAGGTTCACGCAGGTGAGTCAGTCGGTCTGGTCGGCCCGAGCGGTGCAGGAAAGACAACAGTAGCGCGCCTCGCGTTGCGGTTGCTGCGCCCGGGCCGAGGATCGGTGCAATTGATGGGGCGCGACCTGGCCGCGTTGCACGGCCGTGCGCTGCGCGATCATCTCCGCCAGGCCCACCTCATTTTTCAGGACCCCTTCTCCGCGCTCCCCTGGCATCAGCGAGTGAAAACGATCGTCGCCGAACCACTGCGCCTCGCCGGCGTCGACCGCGACACGCGGGCAACCGCAGTCATCTCCGCCCTAGCCGAAGCCGGCCTCACCCCACCCGAAAACTACGCCGACCGCAACGTCGACACACTCTCAGGCGGCGAACGCCAGCGTGTAGCCCTGGCCCGCGCCCTGATCGCCCACCCCCACCTGATCATCGCCGACGAACCAACATCGATGCTCGACGCCCCAGTGAAATGGGTCTGGCTGGAACGCCTCGACGCTCTGCGGCGAGCACAAGCCCTCGGCGTCCTGTTGATCACCCACGACCGCGCCCAAGCCAACGCCTTCTGCGACCGCATCGTTACGTTGGACAACGGAAGGCTAAGCGGCGCCGGCGCGAACCGTGGCGGATAGGCTGCTTACCGGCAACGCGGTCACGCTCCAAGCACCGCTGATCGACGTCTCGAAATCCGTATCAGCGAGGAACGAGCGACGTGTTCCGTCGACCGTCGCGACTGCCGCGTGACATAGCGACATCAAGAATGTTTAGACGCTATGACAATTCATCCTGAATGATATATTCTCAACCATACCGTAAGGAGGCTGAAATGAAATATGTGTCAGTGTTGCTGGCGATTATTTTAGCGGTGTTTCCTGCGAGCGCGTTCGCTAACTGCCCCACGCAGACAGGCCAGTACTATTCGGGACCCTTTAGCTGGTACGAGTTCAGTTTCGACACGAGTTGCGCCAGCACGACGGGAAACGTCTCGGCCGCCACCTTGTCGTGCTTCAGTTTGCCGTCGTATCAGTGGGACTACGGCAGCGGGACAGTCGACTATCAGATGACCGTCCCGAGCAACGTCTTCAGCAACTTCTCAGTGGCGGTGTTCGTCGACTTCAGCGATCCGCATAGCTACTCCGGAGACGCCATCAGCGCGACGGTTACCGCCATGCACAACAGCACGGTTACGCACTCCGAGACGTTCTTCATCCATCAGGGAAACCAAGGCTCGCTGAGCTGCACGCGTTTCGACAGCAGCTCGTTCACCGCTTCCGCTGGCGACACGATCGAAGTCGTGATGACGGGCCAGAGCTACTACTCCGACGCGACGATGCAGATCTCGACGCCGGTTGTCTTCTCGTCGAGCATCTAACGAAATCGTCAAAGGGATGGGGTTCGTGTTGGTCGGGCTGCGGGATTTGAACCCCGGCCAACTGAACCTCCTCTCCGCGTCGGTCTCCGGACATGCGCGGACATCTCCTTTCGCCAGCGGTTTACCCGGTCTCGACTTGTCCGCAGATGTGCGAAAACGCACGGATTAGACCCGGATAGACGGTGAGCGACGCGCGCTGGCGGCATTTCTGGACCGATGGCCGCATCTCGCGGGCTACCGCTCCTGAAGCGCCTTCCGCCAGTTCAGCACGACATTGATCGACGGCAGCCCTTGTTCCGTGCTGAGACGGAAGAGGAAGTGTTGCTTGTCGGGCGTGATGCCGCTGATCACGGGCCGCGACACCGATCCGGTCAGGCGCGGCGCGGTGTGATGTCCCGGAATATGGAAGAGCGGCGCGGGAGTGCCGGCGTTGAGCGACGCTCCGCCGCCGATCGGGACGCGCATGATGGTGTCGCCCGAGGCGTAGAACAGCTCTTTCCCGTCCGGGCTCCACATCGGGCTTTCGCCTCCCGCGTTCGAAATTTGCCACTGCTCGGGGCTGAGGGGATAGCGGCGGACGTAGACCTCGTTGCGCATCGATGCGTTCGAGTGATAGGCCACCCATCGGCCGTCGGGAGAGAACGTCGCCGCGCTTTCGTCGAACGGCGTGGCCACGAAGGGCGTCATCACCGGTTTCTCGCCGAGGCTCAGCGTGTAGAGATCGCCTGCCGCCGTCGGCGTCTGCACGAAGGTCAGGAGCGTGGTGCCGTCGGGCGAATAATCGTTCGGGATTTGCCACGCTTGGGACCTCAATACGGGAGTGCGCTCGGTGCCGTCAAGCGACTTGATGCAGACCTGGCCGACGGCATCCATTTGAAGGAAGAAGGCGATCTGCTTCGAATCGCGGCTCCAGCACGGGAAGCCGTACTGGCCGGGATGGAACGTGAAGCGCGACAGGCTGCCATTGGAAGCATCGACGAGCCAGATGTCGTTGCCGTCGGGCGCGCTGCGCACTACGGCTACGCGCTTTCCATCGGGTGAGAGCGCAGCGTCGTCGTAGCCGCCAGCCTCGCCGATCTCGCCGTCCTCGCGCCCTTTGGCGTCGACCCACACCAGACGCGTGGCGCCTTCGGGCGCAGGGAGAAAGGCGAGCGTGCCGTTCTCCGATGCGCTCACAATGCTGAGCTGCTTCGAGCTCATGTAGGCGACGTTGCCGAAGGGGAGCGGGACGGGCTCGCCGCTGACCGCGAGGGCGTCGGGATCGAATCGCTGCGACATCAGCACAGTGCCGCGCGAGAAGACGAGGCGGTCGGGCGTGACGAAGACGGCGTTGGAGACGTTGGTGACGATCTGCTTGTGCAGCTTGCCGTCGAGCGAGGCAGCCACGAGGTCTTCGCCGGCAACGTAGAGAAAGCGATTGCCGTCCGGGAGAAACCACGGCCATCGGTGCCGGACCTGTTTCCGTTCAAACGAAGTGACGCGCTCAGGACGGCCGCCGCCGGCGGAGATGCGATACAGCTCGCTCGAGATCGTCGGCGCGAAGACGATCACACCGTCGCGATTCCATGTGCCGCCGCGGCCGGATGCGGCGTCGCAGAGCGTTACGGTCGTGCCGCCTTTGGCGTCGATGCGGTGCAGTTTTCGGCCGGCGAAGAAGCCGAGCTGGCTGCTATCGGGCGACCAGAACGGATACGACGCGTCGTCGGTGCCGGCGAGCGCCGTGATTTTCGTCGTGCCCAGGTTGCGGATGTACAGCGACTGCTTTCCCTGAACGTCGCCCGCCACGAACGCGATCATCGTCCCGTCGGGCGAGATGGCCACTCCTTTGGTGTCGAAGGGGAACAGCGCCAGATTCGGCGGTATCTCGACGGCGAACTGCACGAGGTCGCCTGCGCGCGGCGTGCGCTTCATCGCGGTGATCGCGATGACAGTCGCTGCGACGACGGCAGCGGCGGCGACGATCCACGCGGCGCGCTCGCGCCAGGCGCGGCGGCGGGCGACGGGGGCCGGCACGCCCGCCGCGGAGCTGCTCTCGGTGATGAAGCGCAGCTCGAGCATGAGGTCGTGCGCGGTCTGCCATCGATCGTCGGGATCCTTGGCCAGGCAGGCTTGCACCAAGCGGTCGAGCGCTGGCGGTGTCATGGGACGAACCTGTGCGATCGGCGGCGGCTGCGTGCCGAGGATGGAGGCGATCAAGCTGGCGCGGCTTTTCCCTTCGAAGGCACGGCGGCCGGTGGCCATTTCATAGAGCACGGCGCCGAAAGAGAAGATGTCCGTGCGCGCGTCGGCGTTGGCGCCTTCGAGCTGCTCCGGCGCCATGTACTGAAATGTCCCGACGATCGTTCCTTCGGAGGTGAGGGCCTTGGCAACGGTGGCGTCGGTCTCCGCGCCGCCGAGCGGGCTCTCTTTGGCCAGCCCGAAGTCGAGCAGTTTCGCTCCCGACTTCGTCAGCATGATGTTGGCGGGCT
>DATLVW010000438.1:0-4361 GCA_035577085.1 Thermoanaerobaculia bacterium | reverse complement strand
ACGATGCCGCGGGGAACATCACCGGCAGTGAGCCGATCACGTATCACGACGTCAATCCCGTGCTGACGCCGACAATGATCGTCAATCAGTCGATCGAATACCTTGTGTCGTCGTCATTTACCCTGGGCGTGACCGGACGCCACGTCGGACGCTCCTATCTCGACAACACGAACAACGGTTCCTTCGTCGCGCCGGCTTTTACGACCGTTGATGCGAACGCGGCGATCCGCCTCTCGCACGACACGACCTTGCGCGTGCAGGTCAACAACGTCCTCAACGACAAGCGCGTCTTCCCGAGCGGCTACAGCTATCTCTTTCTCACCCCGGAGAAGACCATCAGCGGCATCTCCTACTACTACCCGCAGGCCACGCGGAACGCCACGGTGATGGTAGATTTCCGGCGTTGACCTTCACGCCACTCGAGATCGCCGCGGTCATTTTCACGCTGGCGAACGTGTGGCTGGCTGTGAAGGAGAACATCTGGACGTGGCCGACTGGCATCGCCAGCGTCCTGCTCTACCTCGTCGTTTTCTGGCGGTCGCATCTCTATCTGAATGCGGGCCTGCAGCTCGTCTACTTTGCGCTTTCGATTCACGGTTGGTACGAGTGGCTGCACGGCGGCGAGAACAAGACCGAGCTGAAGATCACGCGGGCATCGTCGAAAATGTGGACGATTCTGATGTCGATCGGCGTCCTGCTCACGGTCGGATTCTTCTGGCTGCTGCGCGCAACGTCGCATGACGCCTCGCTGCCGATCTGGGATGCGGTGACGACCGCGTTCAGCATCGTCGGGCAGTTCATGCTGAACACGAAGATCGTGGAGAACTGGCTGATCTGGGCGATCGTCGACGTGATCTACGTCTTCATGTTCATCGATCAGAAGCTGTATCTCACAGCCGGGCTTTACGCCTTCTTCGTCGTACTTTGCGTGAAAGGGCTTCTCGATTGGCGCCGCACCGCGCACGCGTCTGTCTGATCGGCCCGGAATGCTCGGGTAAGACGACGCTGGCAGAGCGGCTTGCGGTCAGGTTCGATGTCCCGTGGGTTCCCGAGTTCGCGCGTGAGTACGCGCAGCGTGTTGGCCGGCTGCTGACCTTCGAGGATGTCGTTCCCATTGCCCGCGGGCAGATGGCGCTCGAAGACGCGGCCGCATACGACGATCTGATCATCCTCGACACGGATCTGATCAGCACGGTCGTCTATAGCGGTCACTACTACGATCAGTGTCCGGTGTGGATCGGGCATGAAGCACGCGCGCGCAAAGCGGATCTCTATCTTCTGACCGACATCGATATCCCGTGGGCTGCCGATGAGGTGCGCGACTCCGCGGCTACGCGCGCGGCACTTCACGGCGAGTTTTCCGTGACGCTCGCGGCGTTCGGCGCGCGTTTCGTCGTCATCCGCGGGGATTGGGATGCGCGGTTTGCGGCGGCGGAGAGGGCGATCGATCACGCGAAGACGCTCACGCGAAGACGCGAAGACGCGAAGTAGTCAGCTGCTTTTTCTTCGCGCCTTCGCGTCTTCGCGTGAGAAGGGCTTACGCCGCCATGTAATCCGTGCGGTCGATGACGAGTAGAAGCACGCAACCGTCGTCGCTTACGATCTCGCCGTGGTGCGTGCCGCCGTCGGCGTGATGGAAGTCGCCCTTGTTGAGATACGTCGATCCGATGCGGCAGCTTCCGCTGATGACGAAGGAGTCTTCGGGGCCGTGGTGATCGTGTCCGGCCAGATGGGAGCCGGGAGCGAGCGACAACAGAACGGTGGCCGTTCCGCGGTTCTTGTCCACCGACAGCTCTTTCATCGTCACGCCCGGCACGAGGCGAAGCCAGCGTCCCTCGTTCTCGCGAACGGTGCGCGTGTTCTGCGGCGTGTCGCGCGCGGCAGCCAGAATACGGGCGCGCAGTGCGGCCGGCGGATCGACCGGCTCGATCGTTGAGGCGACCACGGCATCGAGCAGATTCAGATCTTCGATTGAGAGCGTTTCCGTCATTTCGTCCCTGCCGCTAACTGCCCGCGTAACTCCGTCATTCCAGCGCACAACATCCCGCGGACGTCCCCTTCCGAGATTTTGTAAACGGTTGCAAGATCGCTCACAGTCATGCCGTACCAGGCGTCCTCGACCAGTTGGCGAGGAGTGGCCACTGTTGGTACTACGGCTGCCGGCCGCTTTTGGGTTTGTCGGGCCAGAGCATGGTCCCGGGTGGCCCGGACGAGATACGTCTCCGGATCGCGGACCTCGTCATTCCTCCCCAGCGCATCGAAGGCGTCGGCGAGCGCATCGGCGGCTGCATCGCGATCGCCGGTGATGCGCAGCGCAAGCGCATACAGGCGCGAGGCGTGGCGGTCGTACAGGTCGGCAATGGCCTGGCGATCGAGCATGGGGTGTGGTGAGTTTAGCTGATGTGGGGGGTGGGGAGTGGGGAGTGGGGTGTGGGAGCGGGGTAATCGGGACGCTTTCGGGTTCTCGATTTTCGGTAGGTAGTAAGTTGCCGGTAGTCGAGGAGTCGGAAAGCAGGTTCTGCTCCCACTCCCGACCCCCCACTCCCCACCCCCGAACTACCATGTCCCCATGAACTGGCTCATCAAGAACTTTCTTCGTGGCCTCATCATCGTCGTACCGATCGCTCTGACGCTCTATCTGATCTACGAGGCGTTCACACGGATCGACCGTCTGCTGAACCTGCGGACGCCGGGAGTAGGTTTCGCGATCACGATCGTGGCCATCGTCGTCATCGGTGCGCTGGCGTCGAACTTCTTCGTCCGCAAGTTTCTCAACCTCACAGAAACCGTGTTCACGCGCGCGCCGCTCGTGAGGCTGATCTACGCATCGATCAAAGACCTGCTGGAGGCGTTCGTCGGCGACAAGAAGCGTTTCGATCAGCCGGTGACGGTGACGATCACGGAAGGGGTGCGGACGCTGGGCTTCATCACGCAGGATGATCTCGAGTTCCTCGGCCTTCCCGGGCAGGTAGCGGTCTACCTGCCGTTCTCCTACAGCATGGCGGGGACGCTGCTGCTGGTGCATCGCGATCGCGTGGAGCGCGTGGCCATCGACAGCGCCAGTATCATGGCTTTGGTCGTATCGGGAGGCGTCTCGCGGGCGGTGAAGATGAATGGCGGATCGGTCGCTGGAGACTCGCCGACCGCGGCCGGCTGACCAAGTCAGGTTGCGTTCACTTATTAGCACCCGGACCGTTCGAATAATCATACCGGCACGTGTGATTCGAAGGTGGCTGGCGTGCGACCTCAAGGCGCAAACCTACGCAGGTCAGCAGTTTCCGCGGATGGAGTCATTCTTCTGGCGTATGGTCCAGCGGTTGCGAATGGAGCGTCTCGTCGAGCGCCCGGCACGCTTCGCACAGGTCGCACGGTCAGTCGATTCATAGGGAGAAGCCAATGCACAAATTCGCAGCTGTGATGCTGAGTGTCGCGTTCCTGATCGCCGCGTTGCCCGCCGAGGCAAGCAATTTCCGAGTCGCGGATCAGGTGTACCTGCCGATTGCTGGGAGGGTCTCGGTGTTCCGGACCGACGTCTTCATTTCCAATCTCTCGTCCGATTTCGTCACCGTGAAGGTCGTCCTGGCCTCGGGAGACACCGGGACGCTGACCCCGAACCTGCCGCAGATCTCGCTCAAGCCATTTGAACGGCGCGAAATGACGGACTTTTTCCTGACCGTGCTGGGCATCTCGAACGGGGTTGGACAGGTGGTCTTCAGCGCATGCCGGGCAGCCTCGAATTGCTCCAATGCGGATGCGAATGGCGAGAACGTCAACTACCGCGACATCTCGGTTGAGTCGCGGATCTACGCTGTCGACGGCGATGGCAAGACCAACGGTCAGCTCTTCAACGGCTATCCCTGGTATAGCTATGTCTCGATGCTTGCTGCGCCCACCGGACTTGACAAGGTCTTCATTACAGGGCTCCGCAACACCGGTGCGGTGGGACAGGTTGGTACGTTCCGAACGAACGTCGGCGTGACGAATTCCTCGCAGTACTCGAGCACGACGCTGACCCTTCATCTCTTCGATCGGAACGGCGCAGCGATCGGCGATCGCCAGATTACGCTGGGGCCTCTCGGTCAAGTCCAACAAGAGATCAGCATCCTGTTCCCCGCGTTCGTACGATCATCGGATTCCACGGGTGCGTGGCTGACCGTGGAGCAAACGTCCGTAACACCGACGGTCGATGCCGGGAACCAGCCGGGATGCGAAGATGGGTGTCCGGGTTTCTTCGCGTACGCATCGCTGCTCGATAACGCGACGAACGATCCGACGACGCTGGAGGCCCAGTACTTTGCCCATCTGAGCAGCGACGCACTGAAAGCGCTCTACAAGAGCGGCGGCAATCCACCAGTGCGGCG
>DATLVW010000437.1:0-3880 GCA_035577085.1 Thermoanaerobaculia bacterium | reverse complement strand
GGGCGCGGCGCCGCGCGTTTCGCATACCGGCTCATCGGGCTCATTCACGCCGAGGTCAAGAGACGGCCGGATGTGCTGACGTTTTGCGACGACGCGGCGGGCATTCGTCAGGCCAAGCCCGACGGCAAGACCGCGCTCATGATCGGTGTCGAAGGCGGACACGCCATCGAGGACTCGCTCTCCATCCTGCGCGATTTCTACCGCCTCGGCGCGCGCTACATGACGCTCACCCACGTCAACACGAACAACTGGTGCGATTCCTCGGGTGACGGCGGGCGCCACAACGGTCTCACCGATTTCGGCCGCGACGTCGTCCGCACCATGAACGACCTCGGCATGATCGTCGACATCTCCCACGTCTCCGACAAGGCCTTCTACGCCGTGCTGGAGACGACGCGCGTTCCGCTCGTGGCCACGCATTCGTCGTGCCGCGCGCTGTGCCGCCATCCGCGCAACATGACCGATGACATGCTCCGCGACCTGGCGAAGAACGGCGGCGTCTGCATGATCAATTTCTTCTCCGCGTTTCTGAACGACGCCGTAGCGCAGGTGATCATGAATTCGCAGAAGCGTGTGAAGAGCGAGTCTGCAGGCGGCACGGAAGAGATGCCCGACGACGCCACCGACTGGGATCTCTACCTCGAGTGGTTCAACACCCTCGGAAGCCCGCAGGCGACGATCGACGACGCCGTCGATCACATCCTGCACGCCGCAGACGTAGCCGGCATCGATCACGTCGGCATCGGCTCCGACTTCGACGGCGTCCCAGCGCTGCCGAAAGACCTGCAAACCGCGGCCGGCTTGCCGCTGCTAACTGCGCGCCTGCTCGAGCGCGGTGTTTCCGAGGGCGACGTCGAGAAGATCCTCGGCGGCAACTTCATGCGCGTATTCGAGCACATCGAAGCGGGGAGGAAGTAGGTGGCGGCTTGTCGGCACTGCTCAAGAATCAAAACCGTTTCACGCGGAGACGCGGGGAACGCGGAGGAAAGAAAACTCCGCGCGTCCGCGTCTCCGCGTGAAACGGTTCTACTCCCACTCGACGCGACGCTGTGTCAGGACGACGTTGCGCATGAGAGCGCGAGAGTCGGCTAAACTCCCTCTCATGGCCAACGACGTACAACAACTTCGCGATCTGGCGCGGGCGTACTGGGCGGGCGAACCGGTCGTGTGTCCCAAGCATCCCGGCGTCATCATGACCGGCAGCTTCGTCCAGACCACATTCGCCGATCATCTCTTCCTTACCTGCCCGCGCGGACGGGAGACGATCACCATTCCCCAGCGGCCGCGGCAGATGGAGTTTCATCGGCAGCAGGTGGAAGGGTTCCTGGAGAACATCGAGCGTGGCGACGCCAATCTCTGCTATCGATGCCAATCCGTCCTGGACGTCGAATCGTCGGTCAACCCCACGACCGGCATGGCCGAGTACTCGTTCACGTGCGTCCGCTGCTTCTCGTACGGAACGTGGAGCGGCCAGAACGCTGAGCTCGCCGGCGTCAATGGATAAAAAAATCGCGTGAGTGGGTAGGGAACTCCGTCCCGCAGTCACTCCTTGGTAGGGGGACCCTCGCTCATCGTGCCCGTTGAGACCTATGACCTGATCGACACCACGAATCTGTCGGCGCTGGTGGCAAACTTTGCGCGCGTCCACATGCTGCTTGCGATGTTCGACGGCGAGCCCGACAAGTGGATCGAGTTCTTCGAATCGTGCGGCACGCCCGAAGAGCGGCGCCGCGATCTTCCCTTCGCCGAGGAGGTAAAGCGCCGGATGATCGGCGATCCGGAGTACCTCAGCAGACTCCGGCGCGTCGTCGGCGAGCTTTCCGAGCTGATCTGAATCTCACCAGTTCGCGATCTCGCTCACGATGGCGTCGATCGCGTGCAACACGTCCGACGACCCCGCGGTGTGGTGATTGATGATGATCGTGAAGTAGCGGTGCGTGCCGTGCGGACCGTCGAGAATCCCGCTCAGCGCGTTGACTCCGTTGATACTGCCGGTCTTTCCGCGCATCCGGTCGGCCAACGGTAGCAGGCGCCGACGGAGCGTTCCTTCTTCACCGGGCTGAGCGAGCATCATCGACCAGACGCCGCGCCGGTTCGGATCGTTCATCCAGCGCAGGAGCGTGACGATGGCGCGCGGCGCGACGAGGTCATCGGGCGAGAGTCCGCAGCCGTCCACGAAACGAAAGTCCGAAGCGTTGATCCCCACCTCCGTCGTCAGGAAGCGGCGCTCGATATCCTCCGATGCTTCGTACGACGCCGGCTGAGCGGCGCTCGCCGACAGTCCCTTGAACAGCATCTCCGCATAGAGGTTCTGACTTGGCTTCAGAACAGTCGAGAGAAGCTGCCAGAGCGGCGGCGACTCGATGACGCTGATCCGCTCGCTCCACGCGCGCTGCGTTGTGTTGACGACTGCATGCCCGCGAACGTTGATGCCGGCGTGCCGCAGCGCATCGAGAAGCGCCTGAGCCGCGTAAAGCGCCGGATCGCCGATGCCGGCGAGAACCTGCACGTGCTCCGGCATCGTGCCGCTGATCGTGACTTTATTGCCCCTGCCGGAACGAATCGTCAGGTTGTCCGGCCCGCACCCGACCCACGCGGACGCGGGGACAAACGCAGGATCCATCGTGATGACCGGGCCCGCGCAGTGATCGGCGACGACCCCGATCACGTTCTCGTTGTAGGCGAGCGCATCGACCGGCGTCGCGTAATCGCTGCCAAGGTTGCCGACTTTCCAACTGCCGGGGATGGTCGTGCGGTCGAAGAGTGAGACGTCCGCGATGACGTTGTTCACGTCGGTGACGTTCCGGCTTCGGAGCGCGTTCACGACAGGCGCGAACACGGCATCGCGATCGAATGCCCAGCGTCCACCGAACGACGGATCGCCGCCACCGCGGATGATGATGTCGCTCCCATCGCTCCAGAACTCCGTGGCGATCCTTCGATCGAGTCCTTCGCACGAAGCCACGGTTGCGGCGGCGAAAAGCTTCCGGTTCGACGCAGGAATGAGCAGCGTCCCTTCATTGCGCGCGTAGATCGTGTTGCCACGATCGTCGACGACGTCGATCCCCCAGATCGCACCGGCCAGCGACGGCTTGCTAGTGATCGCTTCGATCCGCTGAGCAAGCGATTGCCCGGGCGATTGCGGCGATGGCGCAGTCGCACATGAAGCGAAAAGGAGTGCCGCAAGAACGAAAGTACTACTCCGCATTTCTCAAACTCCTCTTCAACTCTTGCAGCTCACTCTCAATCGAGCGCCTTCTCCCCCCGTGCTTTTCGGGGGGAGAAGGTGCCGAAGGCGGATGAGGGGGGCGTTTCACACAACAGAGACCCACAAGCGGTTGGTAGAACGCAACGATGCCGCACATTGGGCACGCCCCCTCATCCGCCTTCGGCCACCTTCTCCCCCACTGAGAAGCGTGGGGGCGAAGGCGCTCGATTTACGTGTACGCAATGTCGGCAACCTCAATTTTCGTGCGTGAGAGGGTCTACGCAAATGCCATCTCCTCGGACGGCGGCGCAGCGTCCAGGTTGCGATGCACAGCGGCCAGCATGCCTTCGAAATCGGCGTTCGGAAACCGCGCACGCAACCGCTTTGCCACCGCGTGCGCTTTGAGGCACGCGCCGTAGTCGCGGGCGAAGTTGTAGGGGGTGGGTCGGGGTGTGGGGTGTGGGGTGTGGGGTGTGGAAGTAGAAGTAACGACTCCGCCGATATCAGAGAGATGATTGGCGACGCGGCGGATCACATTCGCATCCTCGGTCTGCAGGGCAGCATCGAACAGGAAAAGCGCATGTGCGCTGATGATCTCACCACCCTCGGCGATGACGTTTGCGACCAGCGCGGCACACAGCGGCTCGAGGTCGGGCTTCTCGCTCTCACTCC